>NZ_JBQENP010000008.1:0-163910 GCF_052044755.1 Acinetobacter sp. 22512
AGACTGCGTAATCTTCTCACTGGGGCTTAGTAACATAATCTGTGCATCACATTATACGAACAGTTGTATAATTCAATATTGTCCCATAGCTTGGTAGCTATCTTTCATTTGTTTGTAGTGCTTATTTCTTTCTAGCTATTGCGGTACTTTTAGCTATGTGGAATGAATTTTTATTCTAATTAAATTCAGCACTAGCATCTTCTGACGTTGCTATTGATGGATAATAAATAGGATTCATAAAATCTAATTAAATAGAAATTATGATTAGGTTTGGCTAATAATCGCTTGTTTGATTTTTATTGAGCTTTTCTCTACCTAGAGCTCCTAGAAATTAAAACTATATTTCGCCAGACCATTTTCCTAAAATCTTTAAAGTCTATGCTAAATTCTAATTTATTAGCTCTGATATGCTCAAATCCGCAATATAAAGCAAATTACAGATTAGTTTAATAATGTATATTTAGTCACATTTTTATTAAAATCTATATTTTATTTCTCAGTAATAATTTTGAAATATAAATTCTAAATTAAAAAATGAATTATATTTTTATTAAATATTTTAATGTATATCATGCTGTTTTAATTTGCAGTCTGTTTTTTTATTAATCATTATTTTTTAAATTTTTAAAAATAACAATAACTTAATATTGTTTTGGTGGTTTTATTATTAATAAATTTTTAGAAATTATAACTATTGCATTATTTAAAGTATTTAATGTGATTTATATCACGTATAAATTAATAATTTTTTATTATTTAAAGATTAATGATTGTTTTTAAATTAAAAATAAGGTATCAAATATATATAAACTATTTTATAAATAGGTATATAAAATGAAAAATAATATATTTAAACTTCTTGTTTTGATAGTGCTTTCCTCTTACACACTATTTTGTTATGCAAGTAACACAATAATGATAAGAGGAAATATTGTTGAAGATACATGTTCAAGAGAACATAGCGAGATAGAATGTGTTGAGGTAAATAATTTAAATATTAAACTTGATAGTGAATATTTAAATAAAGATAGTCTTTTTAAATTAGCTCAACATACTGAGAAAATGGACACAAGCATTGAGAGCATAAGTTCTAACCACAAAGTCGTGCTTATTAATTACCATTAATATCCAAACTTATTTCTGCAGTAAGTTTGATGAAAGAGTGATTTGTCTAATTCGTCGCATGTTTTGATGAATTGATTGATGAGTCACTCTTTTTTTATAAAAAATGACTATTTGTATATTTTTTCTGTATACATATGCATAATTTATTCTATATAATTGTATTCTATGAATTTAAGCTTATTTTTCACATAATTTGTTTAATTCTTTTTTATTTACATCGTGTTCTTATGTAACTTGCTTCTCTTCATAGCTTTTCTTTTTTATAAAACAAAAAAATGTTCATAAACAATGGTATAGGCTATTGATAGCGGCTATACATCTCAAATAATAAATGTGATTGAATTAAAATTATGAAAAAATAATGTGATCTAGTTTGCATTTTGTTTAATAAGTGTTAAGATCGCCGCATTACTTTTCAAGATGTCAAACACTGGAAAAGTAAGGAAATAAACTTTTATCCAGACTTTTGAGAAAACACTATGAAAAAACTTGCTTTGATCGCTGCTCTTTCGGTTGTAGGGATTGCTAATGCTCAAGCTGCTGATGGTACAATTACAATTAATGGTTTAGTTACAGACAAAACTTGTGACATCGTTACCCCTGCTGGTAAAGACTTCACAGTTACTCTTCCAACTGTTTCTAAACAAACTTTAGCTGTTGCTGGGGATGTTGCTGGTCGTACTCCTTTCCAAATCAACCTAGCTAACTGTTCACAAGGTAAAGTAGCTACTTACTTCGAACCAGGTGCAACTGTTGACTTTAATACTGGTCGTTTACTTAACCAAGACGCTACTGGTGCTAAAAACGTTAACGTTCAACTTTTAGGTAGCAACAACAACTTCATCCCAGTACTTGCTGCGGGTGCAAACGGTGCTCAAGCTAACTCTCAATGGGTTGACGTAGCTGATGGCGCAGGTGCTGACCTTAACTACTACGCTGAATACTATGCAACTGGCGCTTCTACTGCTGGTAAAGTAACTACTTCTGTTCAATACACAATTATCTATCAATAATTAATTGGTAGCGGGGTTTCTATGTCCGCATGGAAACCCTGTTTTGTGTAACGCTTTCCTGAATCTTTCTTGGTTGAGAACTCGAAAATGAAATTGAACAGTTATAATTTTTTGTTAGGTTTAGCATTTGCTTCAGCAGTTATTGCACCTGCTACTCAAGCAGAAATTGTAATTCATGGCACTCGTGTAATTTACCCGTCAGATGCTAGAGAAGTTACGCTACAAGTTAGCAATAACGGTTCAAAGCCAGCACTTGTCCAAGCTTGGATTGATGAAGGTGACCCAAAAAGTACACCGGACCAATCAAAAGTTCCTTTTATGATTGCTCCTCCTATTTCTCGTGTTGAAGCAACGAAAAGTCAGACTCTTCGTATTACAGCTTTACCAAATGCTTCTCAGTTAAATCAGAAGCAAGAAACAGTTCTGTGGTTGAATATTTTAGATATTCCACCAAGACCTACTTCAAAAAGTGAAGATACGACACCTGATAACTTCTTACAACTTGCAATTCGTTCACGGATTAAATTCTTCTATCGTCCTTCATCGATTAAAGAAGACGCGAATTTAGCATCAGATAAGCTTCAATGGGTTAAATCTGGTCAAAGTTTAACGGTAAAAAATCCTACCCCTTTTCATATCACTATGACTTCTGTTTACCAAAAGGCAGGTGATAAAAAAGTTGATTTATTACCTCAAGGGCTAATGATTAAGCCTTTTTCTGAAGCGTCAGTTCAACTTAAGAATGGCAACCTTCAAGATATGAGTTTTATTAATGTTAATGACTACGGTGGTCGCGTTGAGCACCCGATAAAACTCCAGTAATCAGATTTATCTTTTTAATAAATTTAAGCACCTATATGTGTAGGCGGACTTAGCTATGCCAAAAAAAAGGCAAGAATCTTATAAATTATTAAAACGCCATATTTGTTACTACTTGGCTTCTGGTGTTGTCACAATGACAATGCCTGTAGTCGTGCATGCTGAAGAAACAACTACGAGTGCTCCAGTAGAGGCTGAATTTGATTCTGCTTTTTTAATTGGGGATGCTCAAAAAGTTGATATTTCTCGTTTTAAATATGGAAACCCTGTTTTACCAGGCGAATATAACGTTGACGTATATGTAAATGGTCAATGGTTTGGCAAACGTCGTATGGTCTTTAAAGCATTAGACCCTAATAAAAATGCAGTAACCTGTTTCACAGGAACAAACCTACTTGAGTACGGCGTTAAACAAGACATTTTGTCTAAACATACTGCCCTTCAAAAAGAAAATAATAGTTGTTATAAAATTGAAGAGTGGGTTGAAAATGCATTCTATGAGTTTGATACCTCTCGTTTACGTGTAGATATTTCTATTCCGCAAGTTGCTTTGCAAAAAAATGCGCAAGGTTATGTCGATCCAAGCGTATGGGATCGTGGTATCAATGCTGGTTTTCTGTCTTATAGTGGTAGTGCTTATAAAACATTTAATCAGTCGAATGATCAAAGTGAAACAACAAACGCATTTATGGGCGTTACGGCTGGTTTAAATATTGCTGGTTGGCAATTACGTCATAATGGCCAGTGGCAGTGGCAAGATACCCCTGCTGAAAATCAATCTAAATCAGATTATCAAGAAACAAGTACATACTTACAAAGAGCCTTCCCTAAATACCGTGGTGTTTTAACGCTAGGTGATAGTTTTACAAACGGCGAAGTATTTGACTCTATTGGTTATCGTGGTATCGATTTCTCAAGTGATGACCGAATGCTACCAAATAGTATGTTAGGTTACGCCCCGCGTATTCGTGGTAACGCAAAAACCAATGCAAAAGTTGAAGTTCGTCAACAAGGCCAACTTATCTATCAAACAACTGTTGCACCAGGTAATTTTGAGATTAATGACCTTTACCCTACTGGTTTTGGTGGGGAAATTGAAGTTTCTATTATTGAAGCAAATGGTCAAGTACAAAAATTTTCGGTTCCATATGCTTCAGTTGTACAAATGTTGCGTCCAGGTGTAAACCGTTACTCTTTGACTGTAGGTCAGTTCCGAGATCAAGATATTGACCTTAATCCTTGGGTAGTTCAGGGTAAATACCAACAAGGTATTAACAACTACCTAACAGGTTATACAGGCATACAAGCTACAGAAAATTATGCTGCTGTATTGTTAGGTGCTGCTTTTGCTACACCAATTGGTGCTGTTGCGTTAGATGTGACCCACTCTGAAGCCGACTTTGAAAAACAGTCATCACAATCTGGGCAAAGTTTCCGTTTAAGCTATAGTAAGTTAATTTCTCCGACTAACACAAACTTAACTCTTGCTGCATATCGTTACTCGACAGAAAACTTCTATAAATTACGTGATGCTCTACTTATTCGTGATTTAGAAGAAAAAGGTGTAAACACTTATGCGGCTGCGGGCCACCAGCGTAGTGAATTCCAAATTACTTTAAACCAAGGACTTCCTGAAGGTTGGGGTAACTTCTATGTAGTAGGTTCGTGGGTTGACTATTGGAACCGTAGCGAAAGTACTAAACAGTACCAAATTGGTTATAGCAATAACTACCATGGTTTAACTTATGGTTTATCTGCAATTAACCGTAAGGTTGAGTACGGTTCAAATGATGCGACGCATGATACTGAATATCTAATGACGCTTTCATTCCCAATTAACTTTAAAAAGAATTCAGTCAACGTCAACGTTACTGCTTCTGAAGATAGCCGTACTGTTGGCGCAAGCGGAATGGTTGGCGATCGCTTTAGTTATGGTGCCTCTGTTTCACATCAAGACTATGCAAATCCAACATTTAACGCTAATGGTCGTTATCGTACGAACTATGCAACTGTTGGTGGTTCTTATAGTATTGCTGACTCTTACCAACAAGCAATGGTTAGCTTAAGTGGTAGTGTGGTTGCACATTCAGATGGTATTTTATTTGGACCTGAGCAAGGCCAAACAATGGTACTTGTACATGCACCTGATGCAGCTGGAGCAAAAGTTAATAATACCGTTGGTTTAAGCGTAAATAAAGCTGGTTATGCGGTTATCCCGTATGTTACACCTTATCGCCTAAACGATATTACGCTTGACCCACAAGAAATGTCGAGCCAAGTAGAGCTTGAAGAAACAAGTCAACGTATCGCACCTTTTGCTGGCGCAATTGCGAAAGTGGATTTTGCGACTAAGACAGGTTATGCAGTCTACATTAATAGTAAAACTGCTGATGGCAACAGTTTACCATTTGGAGCTCAAGTCTTTAACCAAAAAGATGAAGCTGTAGGTATTGTTGCACAAGGTAGTATGATTTACTTACGTACCCCACTTGCTCAAGATAGTCTCTATGTAAAATGGGGCGACGAAAGCAATGAGCGTTGTTCGGTTGAGTACAACATCAGTAATCAGTTGCAAAATAAGCAACAAAGCATGGTAATGACTGAGGCTGTCTGCAAATGAAAAGAATATTATTAACAGGTTTTTTATTTACGGCCGGCCTTGGTGTATATGGTGAAGCCAATGCTTACTGTACACTCAGTTCTGGATTCAGCACAGTTGATATATCAATGGCTGTTGGACGAGTTGTTGTTCGACCAAGTGATCCTGTTGGAAAGGTTCTAAGAAAAGCAACTTTTCCAATCAACTCAACTGGACAGGCTTCAACAGCCAAATGCACGTCATATAGTGATAGTATTACAGCGGTATTAACTCAAAGTTACCCTTTAAGCTCACTCGGTAACAGTATTTATTCTACGAATATTCCTGGGATTGGTATTCGCTTATATCGTGAAGCTGAAAATGCAACTAACTTTTCAGGGTATTATCCATATAGTCGTAGTGTGACACCAGGTACGAGTTATTTTCTTGCTTCGGGATATTTTGTTGTCGAAATTGTGAAAACAGCTGAACAGACTGGTTCGGGCACATTAGTTCCTGGCTTATATAGTCGATACTATGTAAGTGGTTATATGAACCGCCCTTTTTTAACCAGTACTGTTAATGGTAATGCGATTACCATTGCTTCTTCTTCATGTGAAATCCAGGGTAATATTAATAAAGTTGTACAGCTTCCAACCGTTACAAAAGCTGGGTTCAAAGGCGTTGGTTCTACTCAAGGCGAACTAACCTTTGATATGAACATCTTATGTAATGGTGGTATCAACCCTACTGGCTACGAAGAGAAAAACCTCATTAGTTTAACTTATGACTTTACCCAAGACGGAACAAACACTCAGGTACTCGCAAATACTGCTCCGACATCTGAAAAAGCAAACGGCGTAGGTGTACAGTTACTCTGGAACTATCAAAATAAGAATCAAGTCATCAAAAAAGGTGACAAATTAGCCCTAGGTACATTGTCTTCTAACCAGACAATTCAATATAACGTACCGATGACTGCCCGCTACTATCAAACAGCAACAAATGTGACTGCTGGTAAGGTCCGTGCAATGGCTACTGTAACTATTGAATATGATTAATCATATTCAATAGTTTTTAAACCCAATAATTTTAAATATTAATAATAAATTTTACTTTATCACTACTTTCAAAGAATTTAATACTTAACTTAATAGGAATATTTATGAAAAAAATAGGTATAGTTGCTGTTAGTGCAATTACATTATGTTGGGCAATGTATGAGGTATCTTCTGATAATACCAATACAGTAACGCCTAATCAGGCTAGCCAAAAAGTATCATCTAAAAGCATTTCATCGACTACAAAGAATGAAAAATTAGCGTCTCAAACCCTCTTAGCTCAAACTACCTCCCTTAACTCTTCTGCTCCAGTCTGCAAATACAATTTTGACGCGACTCAAGCAGATTTCGATCTATGGAGTAATGAAAATCCTGGATATGTTCCTCTGAAGATATTCCCATCGATAGCAGGCCAAAAATTTAGTCTTAAAGTAGAACCTAGGCCAGAAAGTGAGTATGGCTACATAGATTATGTAGCTAGAAGTAAAGCTAGTCTTAATTCGTCTAATGACATTGGAGATTTCACACTTCCTCATACTGGTATTATCGCATTAGAAATAGAACTTAAAATACCAACAATAAAACTTGTTAATTCAGGATTTGAAAACAATACGTATATGTCTAGTATTTATTTTACGGGCGTGACAGATAATGGTTATACAGTTAGATCAAGCTATGGGTTTGATATGGGAAGTTATGATCCAGATTTTGGTGAAAACCCTCCTATGTTAATTTATTCTGTAAATTATCGTCTTAGCGATAATAGTGGGCCTGATCATTCCTACTACAAAAGCCAGAACATGACAAATAATACACAGGAATATCAACGATTAGGAATATATATTAACCAGAATAATGGGCAGGTCGGTTTTATTGTAAATGGTGTTGATCAAGGTTATAAATCTACTTTACCTGCTCCACTTGAAAATATAAGTTTTAATGTAGTAAGTGGTTTATCAATATATTCTAATCAGTTATTTGGGCAAGAGTTGTCTAGTGAACTCATTACTGACCGTAATGCATTACAGTTTAACTATCCTCAGGGCACAACAGACATGTGTGGTAATGCTATTTAAGATATAAAACTATAAGTGGTAAAAAAGGGCTGAATCACAGCCCTTTTTTTCTTTTATTTAGAAATGAATGACAGTACGAATTGATTTACCTTCGTGCATTAAATCAAAAGCGGTATTAATGTCTTGTAGAGGCATTGTATGCGTTACAAAAGGTTCAAGTTGAATCTCACCTTTCATAGCATCTTCGACCATTTTAGGAAGTTGTGAGCGGCCTTTTACCCCACCAAAAGCAGTACCTAACCATTTACGGCCTGTCACTAGCTGGAATGGACGAGTCGAAATTTCTTGACCTGCACCAGCAACACCAATAATAACGGATTGTCCCCAACCACGATGTGCACACTCTAGAGCCGAACGCATAACCTTGACGTTACCAATACATTCAAATGAATGATCTACGCCCCAACCTGTCATTTCTACAATCACTTGCTGAATAGGTTGGTCATAATCTTTTGGATTTAAGAAATCGGTAGCACCAAACTGTTTAGCAAGTTCAAATTTATCTGGGTTTGTATCTACGACAATAATGCGTCCTGCTTTCGCTTGGCGTGCACCTTGTACAACAGCTAAACCAATACCGCCTAAACCAAATACGGCAACAGAATCACCTTCTTGTACTTTTGCTGTGTTATGCACGGCGCCAATACCAGTTGTCACACCACATCCAAGTAAACAAACTTGTTCGTGATTCGCTTCAGGATTGATTTTAGCCAAAGAGACTTCTGCAACTACCGTATATTCACTAAAGGTTGAACAACCCATGTAATGGTAAATCGGTTCGCCGTTATATGAAAAACGTGTGGTTCCATCCGGCATTACACCTTTACCTTGAGTAGCACGTACCGCAACACATAAGTTGGTTTTTCCAGATTTACAGAATAAACACTCTTTACATTCAGCCGTATAAAGTGGAATCACATGGTCACCAGGTTTAACGCTTGTTACGCCCTCACCCACTTCAACCACAACACCTGCGCCTTCATGACCTAAGATGGCAGGAAAAACACCCTCTGGGTCATCGCCAGATAATGTAAAAGCATCGGTATGACATACCCCTGTATGGGTAATTTTTATTAAAACTTCACCCGCTTGAGGTGGTGCAACATCAACTTCAACAATTTCTAAAGGTTTTCCTGGGGCAAAGGCGACAGCTGCACGAGATTTCATCTTTGGGTTTCCTTTAAATCATTCGGTATTTATAGTCGAGCAAAATAGATTATATATCTCTAATACAAGAGCTTAATTTTGCTTAAATTAAAATTGGCTTTCATGACAATCCATCACAGCATAGCCAGTCAGATACATCTAAGCAAGCCTACATTTAAAAAAGAAGAAAACCTCTTACTTGAAGAGGTTTCTTATCAAATCATTATCTTATAAGCAGCTTTTTTACTTATAGGTAAATATCTGGTGGATATGGTGTGTTATCACTAATTGGAGAATAAAGCGTATTTTCAATAAAGAAGCCATTTGGAGCTTGAGTGGTATCAATCGTAATTGAATCATACATAACTTGTGGATATGCCCAGATAAATTGCTTCATTAACCCTAAAGAAACATTGTTTTTCATGTCACCAAAAATTCGTTGCCAAATGGGTGTTCGATATGGCTTGGTTTTATCAAAACCATAGATATAAGCAATAGAGGCATCGGGAACAAAACCAGATAAATAAATGACTTTATTGGCAGGATAGCCTAACCCTTGTATAGGTATTTGGGAAACTGCCTGATGTGCCAAGTCTAAGCGAGCTTCTAGCAACCAGTCATAAGCTTCTGTCATCATGTAATCAAAATTAGGATATGAATAATGTTGGCTTGGATAGTTAATATAAGTAGCTAATGTCTGAATTGGGGACTGAATGGAAGGAAAGAAAATAAGAGGACTAACTTTGGCAGTAGAATATTTTGCTTTGATCACGGTACGAATATTTTGACAGGTTTGACCTAATTTATTTCTAAGCCATGTTTTAAACTCATCATATGGCGTTCCTGTTTTATTCATTGCCTCATAAATAGTACCCAAATCTGGTGCATATAATCCTGTATCCGCATTAAAAGCCAATTTTGTTGGGTAGTCATACACACAAGGTAGATTGGTGTCAGTGTTATACCACCACCAAGGTTCACCAATCTGCATATTTACATCGCATCCACCCCCTACCATTGTATCTGCAAACTCAATAAAGACTTTATGTAGATATGCCAAAGCATTCTGATGACTTAAACTAAAAAAATAGCTCGGTGGTTGGTAACCTGTTTTACCTAAATTACTGTTCCAGTCACGCTGTGCCCAATATTCATTTGCGCCCAAGGAATACATTTCAAAGCTTACCCCAAAAATGGGTTGCAAACTGGCGTTATGCAAAGCCTGAGCATATTTCTCATGCCATTTACGAGTGCATGAGTTAACGACCGCCTCGCCTGTCACCAACGTATCAGGTATCTGCCATTTATTAATATCACTTTTCCATGTCATTTCTGGATAATGCGACATCCCACAATAGTGGTTAACAAAACCCTGGTATCCCAAAGCGACCATATTGTTGACTAAGCGCTGAGGATTTAAGTCATAGTGGTCATCATAGCTGGTGCAGATGCCATAGTTGTGCTGTGGCACAACTACACGGCTCAAATTTAACTTTGCATTTGTTCCAGTTACAACGGAGTTAATGAGGCGAATGTAGCCATCTTTTGGTTGACTTAAAGGTATAGCGGTTTGACCATTATAGTCACTGGTAAAGCCAGAAAATGAGATTCGCTGAATATTGGTTACTGGAAAGCTATCTGTAGCAGAGAAGCCTGCTTTTACTGTATCCCAATTAATACGAATATGCGCCGTTCGCGAGGAAGGATTATTTGCGTAATTAAATAGAACAATATATGCAATTTTATTTACGCCATTTTCATTATAGTACACCGTTAAAGTGGGCGTTAAACTTGGATTGTTAAGCATTGGCATCGTGGCAGATAACTCAATATCGAAGTCCCAAACCACCCCTGCATAGCTATATTTGGTTTGATACGCTAAAAATTTATGATCTTTAGTGTCATAAGAATCCCAAGTAATTCCTACCAAATCATTTGTCATACGTGATCTAAAAGATGCTTCAAAACCATTTCCATAGTTCGTAATGGCGAAAGACATCGTTTGCGGGCCGTCTATTCTCCAATAAATAGGGCTAAACCGATCAATAAGTGTATTCTGAGTGATTGGGCGAGGTGATGTATTAGTATTATTTTGTACATTCTGTGAGTTATTTATCATGTCTACATTCTCTTAATGTATTAAGAGATTTTATATTAAATAATAATTCCTATGTTATTGTTCAGATAAGTAACAATGACGTTTAAATTATTTACAGTTTATATTTTTCATAAAGTTCAAAATAAAATTAAACATGAAATCTTAATATTATCCTAAAATATTTTTACACTGAGGAGTTAATAAATGGAAAATTTTATACAGCCTATAAATTTTAAAGGTTTGTTTTTATTTACTCCTCTTGTATTTGCATTATCAGGTTGTACTGAAACTTTATATTCCAACACAACGTCACCCGCAAAGACCTTTTCGGAAAGTAACTCTTATCCAGAGATCGACACAGCATTAGGAGAAAAGATACAGCCTAACGAAGAGTTGCTCGCTCAAAACATAGCTCAAGTCATTGAAAAGTCAATTCGGGAACAGTATACGGCTGGAAATGCTTTACGTGATGCACATCCTAAGGCGCATGGTTGTGTTCGTGCCGATTTTCATGTCTCAAAAAATATACCTGCCCAGTTTGCTAAAGGAATGTTTTTTCCAGATCGAAGTTATCAAGCCTGGATTCGTTTTTCTAATGCTTCAAATGACGCCTCTAATGCCGACATTAAAAAAGATGCACGTGGCATAGCAATAAAAATTTTAGGTGTGTCTGGACAGAAAATTTTAGAAAGTGAAAAGCAAGCAACCACTCAAGATTTTATTATGATTAATCATCCAGTCTTTTTTGCGAATGATGCTAAACGATATCTTTCTTTTATGAATGACGTGAATAGCCATAATATGGTCAGAAAACTTCACATTCCATTTGCGTTAGGTTTTAAGGGAACAATGAATGCTCTTGGAGCACGTAATTCACAAATTGCAAATCCATTATACGTACGTTATTGGTCTATGGTTCCCTATCAGTTAGGACTTGGCAATGATCGACAAGCAGTTAAATATTCAGTACGTGCTTGTTCAATGCAGCCAAACAATCTACCTAAGAATCCTAGTCATGATTTTTTAAGAGAAGCTTTAAAGAAAACTTTGCAAAGTACAGATGCTTGTATGGAATTTCTTATTCAACCACGAACTTCAAATCAAATGTTGGTAGAAGACTCAATGACAGAATGGGATGAAAAAGCAGCTCCTTTCTATCAAGTAGCAACTATTCATATTCCCAAGCAGAACTTTGACACACCCGAGCAAAATAAGTTTTGTGAGAATCTGTCTTTTACACCGTGGCATGCCCTACCTGAGCATAAACCATTAGGCGCAGTAAACCGAATGCGTAAAGTCATTTATGAAAACATCAGCAGAGTTCGACATGATATGAATTCAGCTCTTAGACAAGAACCTTAAATACTTTAGCTATTGTAGTTTGGTGTAAAAATTTTTCTAAAGATGAGAGTTTGCAATTGTTTCTTTTAATGGAGATTTTTGCTTGTATCGATAGTGATTCGATCAATGAAATCTGCCAACCATAAAATGAAGTCATCTTCGCTTTTATGCTTTGGAATCAAACTCATATCTAGCTTAATAGGGAGTTCATTTTTTACACTAATAACAACACCTTCGAAGTTCACAAAGTTATATAAAAACTTTAGTTCAGTGCCTGCAATAGCTTTTTTTATTTCTAAAATAAGATTATTTAAATTTCTAAAATGATTGTTTGAATAAGAACTTTTAATATTTTTATTAATTTTTTCTGCTAATAGTAAGTATTTTGGCATTTCTATCTCCTTATTAATTATTTGTAAAATATAAGTATAAGTTGAAAGCTATAAAAATAAGTTTTTAATTTTTATTAAATTGTTTCTGTATTTTTAATTTTAATTGATAAGTTATGTGCAATATAACTGTTTTATAGATTTAAAATGTGATTTATTTGGGATTTTATTCTGATTAAATTGGTAGGTATTCTTTAATCTCTTTTAAGGGTAATTAATTAAGTTTTATATTAAATAGGCTCAATATTTAAAATGTTGAGCCTATTTAATTTTTAATATTCACTTAAGACTAAAAGTAAAAAATTTACATCTTAAGTCAATTTTGGGAAACTCTTGATTTTATGAATTTTCCCACATTTTCTGCATTCTTTAATTTCGTCATGAGTAATATCAAAGTCATATTCCCAGACATGAATACAGAAAACCTGTCTAAGGTTGTGGAGCATAGACACCTCCTTATAAAAAACCAACTCAGTAGTAAGTTCTTTATGAATACACTTCGCTTATTTTGATGAGTTCTCCTCTTTAGCTTTATCCTCCTTGTGTTTACAGCAGTATCCGAAAACAGCACCAGCACTAAAGAAAAACATAGCCTTGAACATACTTATCTCCAAATGATAGTTAAGTAAGTTTAAAATTAACATTGAAGGTTGTATCTGTTTTTAGGCCAATGAGACTGATTCTGTGCGTTATGCAAACTTTTGTGAAAAGTTATAACAATATATTTTTTATGAATAAGGTGAATAAAATTAAAAAACCGCCCCAGTAGGCGGTTGCTGAATTTACAGCGAGATATAGAAGTGTAGTGGACGATCACTTCTATATTTTTTATGTACTTATTTTTCTTGGCTTATAATTTTATTAAAGGCATCTGATTTGAAATAATTAATGATCATCTCTCCACCATCTTGTGTAGAAGATGATACTTTGGGTGGTTCCTCATAATTAAACTTATAGTCTGGAGGAATAAATTTTGAGATTGGTGGAAGCTTTGCCTCACCTCCTGTTGTAATTCTTTCAATAAAACCTGCAAGCCAGAGTATATATTCGTCTTTATTTTTATATTTAGGCATAAGGCTCATGTCTAACTTAATGGCACATTCCTCTAAGGGCTTGGTTAGGCATTCCTCAAAATCTATAAAATTGTATTTAAGTTTAAATTTGGTGCCTTTAATTTCATTACGAATTACACCAACTAATTGATTTAAGTTTTCTGCCGAGCTTTCTGAAAATAAATTTTTGTCCTCAATCTTTTTATATACATTCTCAGCGATGATTAAATATTGTGGCATCTCTATTTTCTCCCTTTTATTATTAAGCTACTCACTCAGCCCTTTAAGGAAGTATGATAGATATCATGTTTTCTAATGTAATTGTTGTACTGCCAATTGTAATTAGTGTGTTTTTGTGAAACCTGCAAGCATAACCATCCGAAAAAATTAAATTTAATGCCAACTAAGTCTCGTTTTTAAAAAATTCTTTAGTCAAACAATATGTTTAGTTCATTTAAAGTTGGAAGTTCATCGTAAGATTCATCTGCATCTACTGTGTTTACCCAATTTGACTTTGAAACTATACAAAAATTAAGCTTTTTTAGAACAACAATATCTTTGTCTAATAAACCTAATGGAATCCACATAAAATCAGTAGTGCCTACCAAGTTAGGTACTGGTGAGCCACATTGACTGCAAAATGAAGATGTAAAGCCTGTTTCTTTTTTATAGGTACGGACAAGTTCTAAACCTGATAACCATTCAAATTTATCCTTATTTACTAATGTTGCTGCATTTGCCCCCGTTCCAGTTTGTTTACGGCAGAGACTACAGTGGCAGTGATAGACCGTGTTTATTTTCTTAGTAACTGAAAATTTGATTTCATTGCATAGACAAGAACCCACGTGACTCATCTCAAGCATCCTTAAAAAATAATGTTGAATATAGCATTAGGCATAAAAGGGTTAAATTTAACTTTATATTTTTAAATAGATATATCTCTATAAAAATAAAGAATTGCTAGCGTTGAGGCTTGGCAGAATGTATTTATAACGTTTAATATGAATTTTGACATATAAATTGAATATAAAAATGCTGTGATGTGCTTATCTTGGATGCGACTTTAAAAGCTTACATGATTAATCAAATTTATCAGCAGTATAGTAGTATGGCATTAAATGCTTGGGGCTTTACACATACACCTTCGTATAACGGTACATACGACCCTGATGAGAATGATATAGTGACGAATAGCTTTAATTGGTTGAATGATGAGCAAGCTACAAAAAAAACAGAACAAGGACTGACTGCTTTTGTGGCATTAGATGATGCCTTTATCAGTATCGCTTCTCGTATGTATCTAATTAGAAATGCAAAAGAAAAAATCGATTTACAATATTATATTTGGACAAATGATTTTGTTGGAAACTTAATGCTGCACGAGTTACTAACGGCGGCAGATCGTGGCGTAAAAGTTCGGTTACTCATTGACGATCAAAATGGAGTAAAGCTGGATGGAGTTCTTAGAAGCCTTCTCCACCACCCCAATTTTGAAATTCGATTATTCAATCCATACAAGTTTAGATATTTAAGAATTTTAGACTATATTTTTCGGTTCAAAAAAGTAAACCATCGCATGCATAATAAGTTAATTATTGCGGATGGCGTGATTGCGGTAACAGGCGGTCGAAATATTAGTAGTGAGTATTTTGACGCAAGTAGTAAATTTCAGTTTACAGATCTAGATATTTTATTTTATGGACATACCGTACAACATGCACAGTCTGTCTTTAATGATTTTTGGCAAAGTGATTTAAGTCAAAATGCTACTGAGCTAGTGGGAACATGTGCTGTTCACCATTTGCAAACACTAAGGCAGCACTACCATGATTTAATTCATGAAAGTGAGAATCATACTCAAACTGAAGATAAGCTTTACGATGCTCAAAGCTATTTAAAAGAACTTTTAGAGCACTATCCAATCCAATGGTCAAAAGCATATTTTGTTGCTGATTCACCTAAAAAAATCTTAGGACTGGCCGCTAAAGAAGAAATGCTTTATGGGCAAGTCCTAAAGATTATGGGTGAACCAAAGCAGCATATCGAATTAGCTTCTGCTTATTTTGTTCCTACCCAACAAGGCACTTATTATTTAAAACAACTCAAGGTGCAAGGTGTTAAAGTCAGGGTTTTAACCAACTCTTTTGCTGCAAATGATGTGGCAATTGTGCATGCCTTTTATAGTCAATATCGAGTCGAAATGCTCAAAAGTGGTGTAGAACTATTTGAGTTTAAGCCCTTTTTAGAACGCAGACGCAGAACTTGGTATGAAGTGGTGACTGGAAGTGTGATCCCTGCAAAAGGTAAAAATAAATCGAGCTTACATGCCAAGTTTTTTGATGTAGACGGTAAAGTATTTATTGGTTCTTTTAACTTTGATCCGCGTTCGACCTACTTAAATACAGAGGTCGGTCTTGTTATCGAGTCGAGTCAATTACAAGCGCAAATTTCAGTCATGCTCGATCAGCATTTACCTCAAGTTGCTTACCAGCTTAAGTTAAATAGTGAAGGCAAAATTGTTTGGTTAGATTATCAGTCGAATGGAAAGATTGTTGAATATGAAAAAGACCCAGATACGAGCCTTTTCCAACGTACCATGATTAAAGCTGTTTCATATTTGCCAGTTGAATGGATGATGTAACAGCATTTCAAGTTTACTTATAAAATGCCTATCTCTTTAAAGAATTTTTGATAAACCTCTGCTTTCTTCTCTAGCGCTAATGGATATGCTCTAGAAGAAGATGGTAGGCGGTATAAATTGATGTTACGTCCTGCAAAGTAAGTCGAGGTAGACATTCCTATAAGCGGTTTTTCGGTGTGCTCTGGTAAAACTGATATTAAAGTATCAGTTGCTTTATCGCCTGTGGTCATAATGGTTTGACATAGAGGAATATGCTGAAGTAAAACTGCAAGATCTGTTGGTGTTACTATTTCAAGAAATTTATCTGCGGCATTCCCTTTCAACCGCTTAATTTGATAAGCGGTATCAAAGATTGCAATACCAGTTTCAATCAAGAAGTTTCGAATACGTTCTTCATTAAAATTTTTTTGGCTTTCACTTAAAAAGTAAGTTTTGTCTTGGAAAAAAATCAAACCGAAAATACGCCACATATCATTTTGGAAATTGGGATAGTAAAAATCCATCTTCCATTTATTACGTGGCGGTGGAAAACTGCCTAACATTAATAAACGGGCATTTTCAGGTAAAAATGGCTCAAGTGGATGGGTTTCTATCTCAATTATCATAAAAAATCAGTATTTACTTAAAAATTTTATATACAAATTATCCTATTTTTTAGTTAATCACGAGTCATGAAATGCAATTTCTCTTAATTAAAGCGTTAAAGGTTGTACAAAAGCGATCATTATTGAGGAATGCTTATTCTAAAAATGCTATGTGAGTGTTGATTTAAATAATCGACTTGACCTTTATGGGCAATGACAAGGGCTTGTACAACCGAAAGACCTAACCCAGTGCCGCCTAACTCTTTATTTCTTGATTGTTCTAACCTGAAAAAAGGGTTAAATAAATCTTTACGATGCTCAGCTGAAATGCCTGGTCCTTCATCTTCTATTTCAAGAATCCAGTTAGTTTGTTCTTGTCTCGTTGAAACAATTAACTTTCCCGGATTTGCATAACGTGTAGCATTATCCAGTAAAGCAATTAAAATCTGTTCAATTCGCCGTTGATCACACTCAACTTTTGGCGCTTCAATATCGAAAATGACTTTAAGCTGAGCTTTTTCTAATTTTTCTTCAAACATGTGCACGACTTTGTGAGCAGTTTCATTAAAACAAATCGTTTCGAAGTTAAGTCTAAGCTGTTGGTTTTCAAAAAGACTCAATGTACGTAAATCTTCGACTAGGTTTGAAAGACCTTCTACTTGATTCAGTAAGTTTTTAAATAAAATAGGGTCAGCTTCAAAAACACCATCAATAATCCCCTGCAACCTACCTTGCAAAATGGTGACTGGCGTTCTTAACTCATGTGCAATTGCGGCATTCCAGACATGAGCATTTTCAACTGAGGCTTCCAGTTTTTGAGCCATATCATTAAAATTATCCATGAGCTCACCAATTTCAGAAGAATGATGCGTCGGTTTTTCAACTCGTGCGCTTAAATCCCCATGACTAATTTTCTTAGCTGCATCGGCTAATAGATTAATAGGCACGATAAAGCGTTGAGCAAGCTTGATGCCTAAAATAATTGATAATGCTGTGCCAAATAGAAGCACGGCGAATAACCATATACCATCTAGATAGTGAAAAAACTCATCACTTTCTTTCAGCTTTTCGAGAGAAATAAGCCCTACTTCAATTGCAACATAGTAGGTGCCATAACCTAAAATTAGCGAACTCAGCGTAACACTTAGACTGGTAAAGCTCAGTGCAATAATCAGTTGTTTACTAATGCCCGTTTTATTTTTCATGTGGATGATCCAACCTGTAGCCTACACCGCGAACATTGATGAGCATATTTCGTAAACCCAGATCTTCTATTTTCTTTCGTAGCTTACTGACATGACTATCGACCGTACGTTCTAATGCATCTCGATCTGGTAGACACTGATTCATGAGCTCTGAACGAGTAAAGACTTTATGAGGATGCGGTAACATCAGTAATAAAATTTTGTACTCAGTTAGAGTTAAATTGAGTGTTTGTTTTTGATCGCCCGAATGGATGTAAGCAGTATGAATTTCGGTATTCACCTCAATATTTTTATAAATCAGATTTCGGTTAGGAGTTTGCTGGTTTTGTTGAGTACGTCTTAGTACTGCTTGTACACGTGCGACCACTTCATTTGGGTTAAAGGGTTTTACGACAAAGTCGTCTGCTCCAATTCTTAAAGCCATGACTTTATCAATTTCTTGATCTAAAGCCGTAAGCATAATGACTGGTGTTGCTGCTTTTTGCCGAATTTTATTCAGTACTTCCCACCCGCTCAGTTCCGGCATTTTTATATCGAGAATCACCAGATCAATAGGCTGCGCTGCGTGTATTTCAATTGCCTGCTTACCATTCATAGCCCGTACAACACGCATACCCTCACGCTTAAGATAATGTTCAATAATATCGCCAATATCATATTCATCTTCTACAACAAGAATAAGCTTATCCTGACAATTAAACGTAAAGGTTGACTCGAACATAGCAATAAGACGTGGGAAAAATTTGATTTATCATACGCGTATTTTTTGATAGATCTCCACACTTTTTCCACATATTCGTGATTTTGGTTACACACACATCAAAAATAATGCCAGCATCTAGAAGTCCATTAGGTGTTATAAAAGTGCAAAAGCATTTTTTAGTTCCATTCGTTTTATCTTTCGTTTTTGTGTTAAACGGCTGTGGCAATGAACAAGTAAGTGATCAAACACATGTATCTACGGCTAAGGTTACCGTTATTTCAATTCAACCGCAGTCTATTAACTTTAGTGAAAATCTACCGGCGCGCGTTCACGCTTTCAGAACTGCCGAAATTCGTCCTCAAGTTGGCGGTATTATCGAAAAAGTTTTATTCGCTCAAGGTAGTGAAGTTAAAGCTGGACAACCTCTATACAAAATAAACTCAGAAACATTTGAGGCTGATGTAAATAGTAATCGAGCGGGTTTAAATAAAGCTGAAGCAGAAGTAAACCGCTTAAAAATACAACTTGAGCGTTATCAGCAACTTTTACCAAGTAATGCGATTAGCAAGCAAGAAGTAAGTAATGTCGAAGCGCAATATCGACAAGCGATTGCAGATGTTGCTCAAATGAAAGCATTATTAGCTCGACAAAATCTTAATTTACAGTATGCGACAGTGCGAGCACCGATTTCCGGACGTATTGGTAAATCATTCGTAACAGAAGGCGCTTTGGTTAGTCAGGCTGATAGCAATACTATGGCGACCATTCAACAAATTGACCGCGTTTATGTCGATGTAAAGCAGTCTATTGGAGAATATGAGCGCCTACAGGCGGCTCTACAAAGTGGTGAGTTGTCTGCCAACAATCAAAAAGCTGTACAGATTTTGAATAGTTTGGGACAGCCCTATAATGTTACAGCAAAAATGCTGTTTGAAGATATTAATGTGGACCCTGAAACTGGGGATGTCACCATTCGTATTGAAGTGACCAATCCTGAAAGAAAATTACTGCCGGGTATGTATGTCCGCGTTAATATTGAGCGTGCTTCGGTTCCTCAGGCCTTACTCGTGCCAGAACAAGCTATTCAGCGCAATATGAATGGCGATCCTCAAGTTTATGTAGTGAATGCCAAAGGTGGCGCAGATGTTCGCTCAGTAGAGTTAGGGCAACAATATGAGCAGTTTTATCTCATCAATAAAGGGCTGAAAGCAGGCGAAAAAGTTGTCGTTGAAGGTATAGAGCGTATCCAGCCCAACCAAAAACTAGCAATTTCAGCATGGAAAGCGGCCTCAACAGAAAATACGGTGAAGCAAGGAGATGCTAAATGATGTCTCAATTCTTTATTCACCGTCCTGTTTTTGCATGGGTAATTGCAATTTTTATCATTCTATTTGGTGTGCTGAGTATTCCAAAGTTACCCATTGCACGCTTTCCGAGTGTCGCTCCACCCGAAGTGAACATTACAGCAAGTTATCCTGGCGCTACTCCCAAAACGATTAATGATAGTGTGATTACCCTCATTGAACGGGAAATGTCAGGAGTAAAAAACTTACTCTACTATAGTGCTACAACGGATTCTTCAGGAACCGCTGAAATTACCGCGACATTTAAACCCGGTACCGATGTGGATATGGCACAAGTCGACGTACAAAACAAAATTAAAGCGGTTGAAGCACGCTTACCCCAAGTCGTCCGCCAACAAGGCTTAGCTGTAGAGGCATCGTCCTCAGGCTTTTTAATGCTTGTCGGTTTAAACTCACCTAACCATCGTTATTCAGAAGTCGATTTAAGCGATTATCTGGTTCGTAATGTGGTCGAAGAGCTTAAACGTGTTGACGGTGTCGGAAAAATTCAGTCCTTTGGTGCTGAAAAAGCGATGCGAATTTGGGTAGACCCAAATAAATTAGTTTCTTATGGTCTATCGATTAGTGATGTAAATAATGCGATTCGTAACAATAATATCGATATTGCACCAGGTAGACTTGGTGATCGTCCTCTAGTTAATGGTCAATTAATTACCATACCTTTATCCGCTCAAGGACAGCTTGAAAATGTAGAGCAGTTCAAAAATATTAGTCTAAAGAGCAATATTAGCGGCGCCAATATTAAGTTGTCGGATGTCGCCGATGTAGAAATGGGAGCTCAGTCATATAATTTTGCGATTTTAGAAAATGGTAAACCTGCAACAGCTGCGGCCATTCAGTTGAGCCCTGGTGCAAATGCAGTAAAAACAGCAGATGCGGTAAAACAGAAACTTGAAGAACTAAAAGTAAATTTACCTGAAGGCATGCAATTTAGCGTTCCTTACGATACTGCACCTTTTGTTAAAATTTCGATAGAAAAGGTCGTTCATACATTAATTGAAGCCATGGTTTTGGTCTTCATTGTGATGTATCTATTTCTTCATAATGTTCGCTATACCTTAATTCCTGCGATTGTCGCTCCAATTGCCCTGCTTGGCACCTTTACCATCATGCTTTTAACCGGTTACTCAATTAATGTGTTAACTATGTTCGGTATGGTGCTTGCGATCGGGATTATTGTCGATGACGCGATTGTAGTCGTTGAGAATGTAGAACGAATTATGGCAACCGAAGGTCTATCTCCTAAAGAAGCGACTTCTAAAGCCATGACAGAGATTACCAGTCCGATTATTGGTATTACCTTGGTGTTGGCAGCCGTATTTTTACCAATGGCTTTAGCAAGTGGTTCGGTCGGTATTATTTACCGCCAATTTACCATTACGATGTCAGTCTCAATTTTATTCTCGGCATTTTTAGCTTTAACACTCACCCCTGCACTTTGTGCAACCTTATTAAAACCTGTTGATGCAAATCATCAAAAGAAAGGTTTTTATGCATGGTTTGATCGTAGCTTTGATAAAGTCACAAAAAAATATGAAGCGATTTTACTTAAAGTCGTTAAACATACTATTCCGACTTTAATTATTTTTGTGGTGATTACAGGTTTAACTTTTGCAGGCATGAAATATTGGCCAACTGCTTTTATGCCAGAGGAAGATCAAGGCTGGTTTTTAACGTCGTTCCAATTACCTTCAGATGCGACTGCTGAACGTACAACAAAAATTGTGAAAGATTTTGAAAACCATTTAAATGAGCAGTCGGATGTTAAAAGCAATATTTCAATTATGGGTTGGGGATTTAGTGGCGCTGGCCAAAACGTTGCACTCGCTTTTACAACCTTAAAAGATTTTGGCGAGCGTGATAAATCTACTACTGACTATACCAACTTCATAAATGCAGAAATGGCAAACAGTAAAGAAGGTACAACTATGTCTGTACTTCCCCCTGCCATTGATGAATTGGGTACATCTTCAGGCTTTAGTTTGCGTTTACAAGACAAAGCAAATTTAGGAATGCCTGCTTTAATTTCGGCCCAAGAAAAGCTTATGGAAATGGCGGCCCAAAACAAAAAATTTTACATGGTTTACCCAGAAGGTTTACCTCAAGGTGACAATATTAGCTTGAAGATCGACCGCGAGAAATTAAACACTCTAGGAGTAAGCTTTGCTTCTGTTTCGGATATTATTTCGACCTCAATGGGATCGATGTATATCAATGATTTTCCAAATCAAGGCAGAATGCAGCAAGTTATTGTTCAAGCCAATGCAAAATCACGAATGCATTTAAAAGATATCTTGAGTTTAAAGGTTGCAGGCGCAAACGGACAACTGGTGTCTTTATCCGAGGTCGTGATTCCTCAGTGGAATAAGTTGCCGCAGCAATATAATCGCTACAATGGCCGACCATCATTAAGTATCGCTGGAGTGCCTAACATAGGGGTATCTTCAGGTGATGCGATGCGAGAAATGGAAAAGTTAATTGCTAAACTTCCTCAAGGTATTGGTTATGAGTGGACAGGCATTTCACTACAAGAAAAGCAATCTGAATCTCAAATGGTATTTCTTATTGCTTTATCAATGTTAGTCGTGTTTTTAGTTTTAGCTGCACTTTATGAAAGTTGGTCAATTCCGTTATCTGTCATGCTTGTTGTTCCTTTAGGAATCTTTGGTGCAATATTAGCCATTATGTTAAGAGGAATGCCAAACGATATTTTCTTCAAAATTGGTCTTATCACTATTATTGGTTTATCTGCCAAAAATGCGATCTTAATTGTTGAGTTTGCAAAGATGCTCAAAGAAGAAGGCATGACTTTAATTGAAGCAGCCGTTGCAGCAGCAAAGTTACGCCTACGCCCAATTTTGATGACTTCCCTTGACTTTACCTGTGGTGTTATCCCATTGGTCATTGCAACTGGAGCAAGTTCGGAAACTCAGCATGCATTAGGTACAGGGGTATTTGGAGGTATGATATCTGCCACCATCTTGGCCATCTTTTTTGTTCCCGTGTTCTTTATTTTTGTGTTGGGAGCCGCAGAGAAACTATTTTCCAAAAAGAAAATTAATTCTTAGTTAAGTGGGTTGAGGCGAAACGTATCTATGTTTCGCCTCAATGACTTAGAAATATGAAAAGTCTACTGACAGGAAAACGATTAAGAATTAAGGACTTTAAAGACTTTACCTGTTCTAGGATGAGCAAAGCTATTATCTGGATCTAAATTGATGACTTTATCCGAAATCACAATTTTAGAAAGTGGTAACCAGCTCTGTTCCAATTCAACGTCTATAAAGTTTTTTTCATTGATATTTTCATAAATTTGTTCGACAACGATTTCCATACCACACATACTTTTAGCATTCACTTCTTTTAAGATATGGCGTTTTGACATACTAGTCTCCATTTTTTTATTATCCGCATCGACAATAATAAAGATTGCACTGATACAATATGTAAATTTTAATAATGAAAGTGTTTTCTTTGTTCTAATCATATTTTTGTAATAATTAAATGAATAGTTGAGTGATTATTTAATTTAAATATTATTTTTAAGTTAATCTATTCAATGTAAATATTACTTATTAAAAAATTTACTTTTAATCAAAATTAAAGGGTTCATTAACTGAACCCTTTTTATTTAATTCTAAACTTGTACTGCGTTATCCAGCGAACCATCATCTTTATTTTTAGCAGTGTCTTTACTAATCAATGAGTCTGTATCACTATCCGTGGTAAAGCTTTTGCTATTTTTTTGCTTTTTCTTGTACATACACATCCCAATCGCGATACCTGTTCCCAATACTATAATTGACTTTAACATTTTGCACCTCTTCGATTAACGGAGTAACTTTTGAGAAATTAGCTTAAATTAATAGCATAAAATTTGTTATTTAACGGCTTTGATTTGCTCCGCTTTTGTAAGGTGTTTATTTTTTATGTTAATTGAAGAGAAAAATAATCCCGAAAAATAAATTTTGATACAAAGCAAAAAGCCTATTCTAAAAAGAATAGGCTTTTCACTGTATTTCAGGATTAAGCAGTATTATGAATCGCTTTATGCAATCTTATTATCTTTAAAAATATATTACAAATGTATTTAATGCTGAACTTTTAGTCAAGATGGGATTGAGGGTTTTTACCAATAATTAGTGATTATTGTGATGACTGTCACGTTTATATAATTAGGATAAAAAAACCCATTTCTACTTCTCATAAAGAAATGGGTGATGTGAAAACCACAAAAGACCTGAAATACCAAATGTTCTTACATTCAGTAAGATTGAGTGTAGTGAATATACCGAATGGTTGACAATTAAACTGTTTGTATTTTTTTTAGTCATTTCGGCCAATAAAAAAATAGTTATGATTCTGTAGATTAACTCTGTTTAGACATTCATTATTGACCAAAAATTCTATTAAGCACCCTCACCCAATTATTAAGACATATATTTTCAATCAGTGTTTTAGAATAACCACGCTGTTGCATACGTTCAATTAAGCGATGTAGGCCTGTCACATCTTCAAGTTCAGTACCTATAAGTGCACCATCGAAGTCTGAACCAAAGCCCACATGTTCTTCGCCCAAATGATCCATTAAATATTCTAAATGTTCCAAAATTACATCAATCGATGTATCTGCATTTCGTTGTCCATCTGACCGTAAAAAAGCGACATCGAAATTTACGCCTACCATCCCTTTACTTTCCCTTATTGCTTTGAGTTGTGGGTCAGTTAAGTTGCGAGCTTGAGGACATAAAGCATGTGAATTAGAGTGTGTTGCTACAATTGGCTGCTGCAATATATCTACAGTATTCCAAAAAGCTTTCTCATTCATATGTGAAACATCAATCACCATCTTTTTATTGGCACAGCGTCTTATAAAATCTTTGCCATCGCTAGTAAGACCTGCTCCAGTGTCAGGTGAGTGAGGAAACTTAGCATTTAAACCATGTCCAAAACGACTAGGTCTATTCCAGAGGGGGCCAATACTACGTAAGCCTCTTTCATAAAATACATCGAGTAAATCAGGATTTTGTTGTAAAGCTTCTGCACCTTCCATATGCAATACAATTGCTAGCTTTTTCTCTGCTCTGCAATCTTGAATATCTTGAACCGAGGTGCAAATTTTAATATTTTTAGAATACTGAGCAAGTTGGTGAGCTAAATCGAGTTGTTCCAAGCAAATTTGTTCAATTTGCTGTTGCGTAAAATCAGAAGCATTCTGATCAAATAATTTATTGGAATGATGCTGTTGCACATAGCTATATGGTGGTAAAAAAATCGCAAACATTCCACCAATAAAACCAGCCTCTTGACAGCGTTTTAAATCAAGATGGCCTACTAAACGTTCATGAATAAAAGCATGTACAGGATCTGGATAGTCACTTAGCCATAAACGTGTTAATGCGTCATTATGTCCATCAAAAACTGGAATATGGCGAGGCTTCATGAGTATTCCTACTTGCTATATATCTGTAATAGTGTGGACTGGAATATTTTGGGTGGTGCTTAAAGATTTAGAGTTTCTACTATTACGAAATACTAAATTTTGCAAAGGTGCAGCCAACTGACTTTCTGCCCGTGCTTGTTCAATCATTTGATGATACGGCGATTTCCCACATACAGGATCGGCATTAGCCGCATCTCCAGTCAACATATAGGCCTGACAACGACATCCGCCAAAGTCACGGTCTTTATCGGGACAGCTACGGCACCCTTCTGGCATCCATGCATCGCCACGGAAATGATTAAATCCAGTTGACTTGTACCATATATCTGACAATTTATGTTCGCGGACATTTGGAAACGAAATTGGCAATTGTCGTGCTGCATGGCAAGGTAGCGCCATACCGTCTGGAGCAACTGTAAAGAAGATTTTACCCCAACCATTCATACAGGCTTTTGGTCGCTCTTCATAATAATCAGGCACTACAAAAATGAGTTTGCAAGGATGATTTTGCGCTTTTAATTTTTCTCGATATTCATTGGTAATCCGTTCAGCTCGTGTCAGTTGTTCTTGGGTGGGTAATAAACCTTGGCGGTTTAGAAAAGCCCATCCATAAAACTGACAAATTGCCAACTCGACTGTATCTGCATTGAGCTCAAGGCAAAGTTCAATGATTTGTTCAATCTGGTCAATGTTATGTCGATGAATAACAAAGTTAAGCACCATTGGATAATTGTATTTCTTAACCAATCGGCACATTTCATACTTTTGTTCAAAAGCATGCTTTGAACCTGCCAAGGCATCGTTTACAACAGGATCACTCGCTTGGAAGCTCACTTGAATGTGGTCTAAACCCGCTTGTTTTAAATCAGCAATACGTTGTTCGGTAAGGCCCATGCCTGAGGTAATGAGGTTGGTATAAAACCCTTGTTGATGAGCATGTGCAACGAGTTGTTCTAAATCCTGACGTACTAGAGGTTCACCGCCAGAAAAACCAAGTTGAACAGCACCCATTTGACGTGCTTGATCAAAAACATCAAACCATTCTTGAGTGGTTAGCTCATTTTTATGCTGAGCGTAGTCCAAGGGGTTTGAGCAATATGGGCATTGTAGCGGACAACGATAAGTTAACTCCGCTAATAACCATAAAGGCAGGCCAACACCTTCTGTCATACTAAATCAATCCAGTGTTGCTGCTGTGCGACCAGCATGTAATCCACTACATCTTGATCTATCTCAGCAATATCACCAAATTTTTGCTTTAACTGAGCAATAATTGCAGAAACATTTTGCTGCCCATCAATATATTGTCCAATTGCCCCTGCACTTTCATTTAATTTGATCATGCCTTCAGGATATAAAATCACAAAACCATTTTGAGCTGGCTCGAACTGAAAACGGTAACCTTGTCGCCATGTTGGCACAAGGTTTAAATCAAACTGCTCTTTATTCATTTAAATAGTCCTTTGTGCCAAACTCGGTTGCTTGTCACGCTGTGATACGGTGCTTCATTGTGAACATGTGCAAGTGTTAAAGCATCTAAAATGCTCCATAAAATATCCAGCTTAAACTGCAATATTTCAAGCATTCGTTCTTGTTGCTCAAAAGTTGTAAATGAATCAAGCGTAATCGTTAGACCATGTTCAACGTCACGGCGTGCCTGACTCAAACGAGAACGAAAATACTCATAGCCTTTATCATCAATCCATGGGTAATGTTGTGGCCATGAATCAAGTCTTGATTGATGAATTTGTGGAGCAAAAAGTTCAGTTAAAGAGCTGCTTGCTGCTTCACGCCATGAAGCACGGCGTGCAAAGTTTACATAAGCATCTACCGCGAAGCGAACGCCCGGTAAAACTAACTCTTCAGAAATAACTTGTTCACGACTCAAGCCCACAGCTTCAGCTAACCGTAGCCATGCTTCCCGACCACCGCCATCTGGATATTCACCATCTTGATCGATCATGCGTTGAATCCATTCTTGACGGACTCGTTGATCGGGGCAATTTGCCATAATCGCCGCATCTTTAAGCGGAATATTAAT
This sequence comes from Acinetobacter sp. 22512, assembly GCF_052044755.1. Classification (NCBI taxonomy): domain Bacteria; kingdom Pseudomonadati; phylum Pseudomonadota; class Gammaproteobacteria; order Moraxellales; family Moraxellaceae; genus Acinetobacter; species Acinetobacter sp. 22512. Next base: position 27,680 of record NZ_JBQENP010000008.1, read on the forward strand.
TTGATAGTAATATCGGTTTGCAACCCAAGCCTGAATTTGTTGCTGGGTCGCTTTACCTTCATACATCATCACATGAAATGGATGATAGATATGATAATACTGGCCTTTATCGATAATGGCTTGTTTGAATTGTTCAGTCGTTAAAGCTTCAGGTGTTTGAGTCATGTTTCACCTTAGAGTTCAATCTGCATGCCGTCATAGGCAACTTCTACGCCATTTGCTTTAAGCTCAGCAAACTGACTAGAGTTTTCATTTAAAATTGGATTGGTATTGTTAATATGAATCAGCACTTTTTTAGGTGTACTCAGCTTGTTTAAATAAGACAGTGAACCACCTTCGCCACTAATATATAAATGCCCCATTTCGCGGCCAGTTTTAGTTCCAACCCCTGTTTGTTGCATTTCATCGTCTGTCCAAAGCGTACCATCAATCATGACACAGTCTGAACTCTGCATAATCTGCATGATTTGATCGTCAATTTTTCCAAGACCCGGAGCATAGAACAACTGTTTTTGTGTCTTATGATCTTTGATAATTAAAGCGATATTGTCGCCATCATGTGGGTCATTTCGATGCGGTGAATATGGTGGAGCTGCACTTTTAATAATTAAGGGTAAAAATTCTAAATTTTCGAAACCATTAATTTTAAAAGCTTGTTTAGGGTTAATCTCATGATATTGAAGACCACCATTCCAGTGTTTGAGCATATTAAATACTGGAAAGCCGTTCGTTAAATCTTGGTGGACCATTTCTGTACACCATACATTCATTGGGCAACCTTCACGTAAGGTTAAAAGCCCAGTGGTATGGTCTAACTGACTGTCCATTAAAATAACGCTTGTTATTCCTGTATCACGTAATTTACGCGCTGGTTGCGCTGCTTTAAATTCGAAGAGTTGCTGACGGATATCAGGTGACGCGTTTAATAAAACCCAGTCTGTTCCATTTTCAGAAACAGCAATCGATGATTGAGTACGGGCTTTGGCTTGGATTGTACCTGTGCGCACACCATGACAATTCGGGCAATTACAATTCCACTGCGGAAACCCGCCTCCGGCAGCTGAACCTAAAACATAAATATACATAAAATTAATATCTTATTAGAAAGAGATAAGCCCTAGAACAAGACTAGGGCTTATGACATATTTGATGAAACTGATTAACGTGCTTCAAAGTACATTGTAACTTCAAAACCAATGCGTAAATCAGTAAAAGCTGGTTTAGTCCATTGCATAAATTATCTCCGGTTCATATTAATCTTATGAAATGAATCACTTGATTAAGATTTATAAGGCAATTAAAAATTTATTCTAAATAAAAAAATTGGGTTTGTAGACCACCCTTAGCTAAGATATTGTTCGATAATTGTGTTTTTTGTCCAAATTTTAATATTTCGAACATATTTACTTATTGGGTCTTTCATCAAACATTCATACTAAAAGCGTATTTTTTTATCCGTCTTAATTGATCAAATGATAAAAAAATGAAAAATTTAACAATACTTTTTAAAGTAACAACACTTTCTCTGGCTGTAGCATTATTGGTGGGATGTAATGACGATGATGATAATGACACAGCATCACCTGCCCAAAGAAGCAATCAAACCGTAAATATTTTAGCTTTTAATGACTTTCATGGAAATCTTGAGCCACCTAAGCGTTATGTCGAGGCACCAAATCCAAATGATGCTGCTCAATCTGTTCGTATTCCTGTGGGAGGAGTGAGTTACTTTGCCGATGCAATTAAAAAACTTAAAGCAGAAAATCCAAATAATGCTGTGGTTTCGGCAGGCGATTTAATTAGCGCCTCTCCTCTCACCTCTTCTTTATTTTTAGATGAACCAACCATTGAAGTCATGAATGATATTCAAATTGACTTTAATGCTGTAGGTAACCATGAATTTGATCGGGGTACAGACGAATTACGCCGTTTAAAAAATGGTGGATGTCAGCAATATACCAGCACTGCACCTTGTCAAATTAATAAAAATTTTAGTGGTGCAAAATTTGATTTCCTTGCGGCTAACGTCGCAATGAAAAATGACACCAGTAAAACGATCTTCCCAGCCTATAAAGTTAAAACTTATGGTGGAATTCCAGTTGCATTTATTGGTTTAACTCTTAAAGCGACGCCAAGTATTGTTTCTGCGGCAGGTATTAAAGACGTTGAGTTCCGTGATGAAGCAGATACAGTAAATGCGTTGATTCCTGAATTAAAAAAACAAGGAATTGAAGCCATTGTAGTCGTTGTCCATGAAGGTGCGGCGCCAAGTACGAAGCTCAATCAAAAAACATGTGATGGTTTAAGTGGTCCGATTTTAGGAATTTTGGATAAGCTTAATCCAGCAGTTGATATTGTTGTTTCAGGTCACACACATCAATCTTATATTTGTGACTATGCAACAAAAAATCCAGCTAAACCATTCTTACTTACTTCAGCTGGACAATATGGCACGCTCATTACTGACATCAAGATTGAATTAGATGGTAAAACTGGTGATGTCATTAAAAAAGATGCTAAACAAGTTCCTATACAAAGTGAGGCCTATACGTCTGGCACAACCACGGTAAGCCTGACAGACCTCTATCAAAAATTTAACAAAACCCCAAGCATTGAAGCGATTTTAGATAAATACCGCCAAGCTGTGACCACCATTTCAAGTCGTGTGGTTGGTACATCTACTGCCGTTGTGAGCCGTACTCAAGTCGAAAGTGGTGAAAGTCCGCTAGGTATTATGATTGCCGATGCTCAGCAAGCGGCTGCCTTAAAAGCAAGTAATCAAGGCTCAGACTTTACACTAATGAATCCAGGCGGTGTGCGTGCGGATCTGCTCATTAATAGTAATAACCAGATTACCTTTGGCGATGTTTTTGCAGTTCAACCTTTCGGTAACTCTATTGTGACTTTGAGCTTAACCGGTAAACAGATTAGAGATGTGCTTGAACAGCAATGGTCTGGTGCAAATGCAAATTCACCTAGAATTTTACAGCCATCTAAAGAGTTGAGTTACCAATATGCGGCAAATACATCTGTTTCACCACGAGCAAGTAATATTATGATTGCAGGTTCACCGTTGGTTGACACTAAAGTGTATCGCGTGACGGTAAATAGCTTCTTGGCAGATGGTGGTGACAACTTTACGGTATTAAAAGAAGGCCAAAACCGTGTCGGTGGTGGTCAAGATATTGAGGCGCTTGAAAACTATGTTGCTGAAAACTCTAAAGATTCACCTTTAACTATTCCAGCTACGACTCGAATTAAAGTTATCAAGTAACTGATTTAATGAGAATCAAAGGACAGTATGATGCTGTCCTTTATTTTTTATGGCACTTTAAAAGATTTTTATTCAGTATATAGATTGAGTTCAACACTACTGATATCGACTCCGGTATTTGCAAAAATAATATCAGTAACCTCATGAAGTAATTCTTTAACTTTGTCATGTTCAAAGTTCAAGGCTTCAGAGGTTTTGAGCGAAATGAGGTTACAACTCATCTTGTCTTTTCTAAGCTTATAAATACTTTTGCTTTTTCCTAAAAACACCCTTTTGATGAGTTTACGGTTTTCAAATTCCGACAAGATTCGATAAATCGTTCCTAGCGTTATTTTATGTTCATTTTTAATTTGCGTATAAATACTCACAGCACTTAAGCCTTGTGGATTTTGATTTAAAATTTCAAAAACCTGTATTCTCGATTTTTTTATGGGTAGTCCATTTAATAATGATTTTGAAGTTGCTGTCATGATTAATTAACCTTAATGTTGAAAAAATATAGAAATTTTTTAAAATTATTTTGTCTATACTTACTTGAAAATTATGGAAATGATTTGATGTATAAATCAGAGCTTATTACCCTATAAATAAGCTTTGAGCTGATTATAAGTTTCTGAATAATTTAATATTATTCCTACCTCACTATCTACATGTACGCGCTTGGTGAATAAAAGAATTCTTGAGCTGAACCATATGGCGACCCTCTTCATTAAGTCATTTTCCGACCTTATTCTATATAATGATTAACATATGATAAATATTATCATTTGTGTTTAGCGGTGTATCATATACATATAAGTTTTGATATTCAATATTAAGTAATTATCAAATACATAATGATAACCATTATATATTACTAAATAAGTATTCATTTCCACCCATATAAAAAGCAGATCGATGATCTGCTTTTTATATTTTAAATAGAATAAGTTAAATGACTATTATGCTAAAGATAGTACATCTTGTTCTTGCATCCATGCATGAATCACTTGTTGTGTTGTCATGACTTGAGCGCATCGTGTACTAGCATATTTTAACGCCATATCGTGCTCTTCTCGGCTAAAGTCAGCTAGTGCATCACCACATAAGAATGGCTGTATGTTTAGCATAAATGCTTCCGCAGCACTCATTAAACAACCAATATGTGCATATACACCACAGATAATGAGTTGATCGCGACCAGACTCCCGCATGAGTTGTTCGAGAGGTGAAAATTTAAAAACACTATATCTCCACTTGGTAAGAACCGTATCATTTTTTTGAGGTGAAATTTTTGGCAAAATCTGCGTAAAGCTCGGCTCGTTCTTTAAACCAGGTCCCCAAAAATCAGTTAATAATTGTCGATGTTCAGGTGATTGATTGCCGGGTTGTGCTGTATAAACAACGGGAATATTAGATTGATGAGCGGCGTCAATTAATGCTTTGGTGTTTTTAATGAGTTCTGGAATAGGTTCCTGAGTCAAGTCATAGAAATCTAAAAAATATTGCTGCATATCATGAACCAATAAAACAGCTCGATTGGTATGCAATGGCCAATTTGTTTTGTTGGGAGTAAATTCATGGGCTTGGGGCATACTATAACTTGCAATCTTTGGAATACTCATTAGTATTTTCCTTTTCTATTTTTCAAAATATTTTTTAATTTCAGATGGTTGTTGTGCTGAAGTAATCTTTAAACCCCAAGTGTCGCTCCCCCATCTACCACTATTTCTTGCATCGTAATTTGGGCAGCTTGGTCCGAAAGTAAAAAGATCACGGTATTGGCAATATCATCTGGTTGCGCGAGTTTTCTTAAGGGAATACCTGTTCGGTACTGACTCAAATCACCATCAATTACTGCAGGTGGAGGTGTATTATCAGTCCAGAGTTGTTGCTGCATTTGAGTGAGAGTAGATCCTGGTGAAACAATATTTAGCCTGACTTGATAAGGTGCAATTTCAAGTGCTAGATTGCGACAAAAATGACTCAGTGCGGCCTTAGTGGTGGCGTACATACCAAGTTGCATACGCGGCATGCGTGCACTATTTGAACTAATAGTGACAATACTGCCCTGCCTTTTTGCACAAAAATGTTTAGCAACTTGTTGGCTAATCGCAATAGGTGCCATGACATTGACCGCAAAAAGTGTTTCCCAATCTTCCGTTTTGGCTTCAAGCATGGAGCGCATAATTAATACTCCTGCTGCATTTACTAACCCCGTAATTTCGTATCTTTCTAAAAGCTCTGAAATTAAAGTTTGTGTTTCTTGTTGATGGGTAATGTCTTGTGAGATGCCTTGCCATTGTGAAGTTTGATCTGGCGTTATTGTTTTGCTGATATCCCATTGTTTAGGATTTTCTTGTCGGTCAATACCAATAACGTGATAGCCCTGATCTAGTAGTTGCTTGGCAATAGCCGCTCCTATCCCTCTTGCAGCACCTGTGACCACGATGGTAGAGCGCATGTGGATACTCCAATTTATATTATAAAGAAATCTATAAATATAATTGCAAATAATTATCATTCTTATCAATAGCAAATTAAGATAAAAGATTAATTTATGATCTCAGGTAAATGAGCTTTAGCTTAAAATTTTAAATTAAATTGTTGTTTTATATTAGTTTTATTAAATTAGAAGGTCAGAAATATTTTATTGTTAATAATCATTTTCAATAAAGCAGGTTTTGATTTATTCGGCTAAAATCAGATTTATGGTTTATCAAACCTAGTAACTTTTTAGGGTTCAATCTCCAGCAGGCTAAGAATGAGTTCTCTATAACTCCGACTCTCGTAAGTTTGGAAATGCATATAAAAAATGAAAAATTATAAAATCCACATAGTTTCGGTCAGATGTTTAATCTCTTGAATATCATGACTCACATAAATCATTGGAATTTTTATTTCCTCTTTTACTTTCTGAAAAAAAGGAATAATTTCGGCTTTATGATTCGCATCTAATGCTGATAAAGGCTCATCAAGCAGTAACAGCTTAGGTGAATATAACAATGCTCGACCCAGTGCTACGCGCTGTTTTTCCCCTCCTGAGAGTTTAATGGGCATGCGTTGTAATAAGTGCCCTAATTTTAATAACTCAATAATGTAATCTGTTTCGAAGTGACGTTCTTGTTGGGATAGACGCTTAAGACCAAATAATAAGTTTTGCTTTACCGTTTTATGCGGAAAAAGCTGAGCATCTTGAAAAACCAATCCAACATGCCGCTTTTGGGTACTCAAGTTAATTTTTTGATCTGAATCAAACCATGTTTGTTCCTGTATTTTAATGAGCCCACTACGCGGAGTGTTCAGGCCAGCAATGGCATGTAAAATCGATGTTTTACCTGAACCCGATGCACCGAATAAGCCAATAACAGAAGCATCTGACTGGAAACTAGGTTCAATATGAAATTGACCCATGTGTAGCTGAAAACGGCAATCAATTAACATATTTCTACCGCCCTAAGCGTTTCTTTTGATAACGATGAAACCACTGTGCAAACCATAGCGCTAAAAATGCCACGCTTAGCGATAAAACAATAAGTCGTTGAATAGCGGCCTCTGTATCGGGTTGTTGCATTAAGCTATACATGGCTAGAGGCAAAGTTCGTGTTTCATTAGAAATATTACCTACAAAGGTAATGGTGGCCCCAAACTCACCTAAACTACGGCAAAAACATAAAATAGCACCAATTAAAATGCCACTGCTGGCAAGAGGTAAAGTGACATGAAAAAATGCCCCTAAAGATGAAGCACCTAATGTCTTTGCTGCCATTTCTAAACGCTGATCGACCAGTTCAATCGCTAGACGAATAGATTGAACCAATAGCGGGAAACCCATCACTGCCGAGGCAAGAACGGCGCCTTTCCAGTTAAATGCAAAATCAATTCCAAGCGGTGCCAAATATTGCCCAATAACGCCGCGGCTACCAAAAACTTGTAAAAGCAAATAACCAGGTACAACAGGAGGTAACACCAAAGGTAAAAACACTAACGTTTCAATAAATGACTTACCCCAGAACTCTTTACGTGCCAAAAACCATCCCACACAAATTGCAGGAATAATACTGACCACAAGACAACTTGCTGCAACCTTACAAGAAAGTTGCAGAACGCTGAGCTCTTCTGGGGTTAAAGAGAACATCATGGTTTAACTGGGGTGAGCACACTAAAGCCATACTTTTTAAAGACAGCTTTGGCTTGGGTGCTTTGTAAAAATTGATAGAACTTTGCTGAGTTTGAGTTCTTTTTAATCATCCCTACAGGATAAATAATTGGCGAATGTGTATTTTCCGGAAATACACCCACTACTTTTACATCTTTACTAATTGCAGCATCAGTTGCATAGACAATACCGACTTGACATTCACCACGCGCAACAAAGTTTAGCGCTGCTCGAACATCTTCTGTTTCGACTAACTTTGGCTCAACACGACTCCACCAACCTAAGTTAGTAAAAGCTTGTTTAGCATATTTGCCTACAGGCACACTTTTAGTATCCCCTGTACAAATCTTGCCTGTAAACACTTTATTAGGATCGGTGGCTTTATCTAGTTTTATATTTAGTGAATGCCTTTTAGGGGTAATTAGAACCAAACGGTTACCTAGTAAATTTATACGGTCATTTGCTGCAACTCGTTTTTTGTTTTGCAGATAATCCATCCACTGGGTATCTGCTGAAATAAATACATCGGCTGGTGCTCCAGCTTCAATTTGTTTAGCTAATGTCGATGAGCCTGCATATGAAGTTTTGACTTCTACTTTATTCTGTTTTTCGTAAATTTTTTCTAAATCATTAATCGCATTCGTTAAGCTCGCTGCTGCATAAACGGTAACCGATTCAGCCTTGGCTGAGATATTAAAGAGCAATCCTATGCTGAGGACTGAACAGGCTAAAGCCAATTTTTTTATCTTCGTATCACTTACCATTATTTTTACCTTTTTGTCGTTTTAGCAGCGATATATACCCAAGAATATAGCGCTACACGAAGATTATGAAAAGTATAATTCGTTAAATATAGATGACTGTAATGCAGCAGTGCTTTTTCAGCATGTACTTTGGATTAAGCAAAAGCTATACCACATTAAAAAATTCAGTCGCTATGAAAGTTTTTATTTAGCCTTTTAAATAGCTACTCATGATTTGATAATCATGTTCTAAGGCTTGTCGAGCATTGATTTCCATTTGGCGGTAATGCTGTAAGACTTTCTGACCCAAAGCTGTAACGGCTGCCCCACCACCATGTGTTCCGCCTGTTTGAGTTTCAACTAAAGCTATTTCAAAGCACTGGTTCATCGTATCGACCAACTGCCATGCACGGCGGTAGCTCATATTCATAGATTTTGCAGCTTGTGAGATTGAACCAGTTCTCTCAATTGCTTCAAGTAAGTCTGCCTTACCCGGACCAAATGCAATGTTTTGCTCTAAAAGAATTCTAATTTGTAATTTTAAGTTTTGTTCTTTCATAGACTTAGTTCACAAAATTTCATTTTATGCTCTTTAACATTATAAGGAACTTTAATAGGTTAAAACACATACAAATTTAAGTCTCTACTCTTTCTTAAAAAGAGTTCAATTAAAAAAAATCAAAACTGCACAAAGTGGATAAAGATCTGGAAAAAACGGATAGAGGCTCAGGCTTAATCGCGGTTCAATCAGTTAAAAGCTGATTGGAGGATTGAGCAATGACCTCATCTAATTTAAAACAATGGAATGATTTTGTAGATGGATGTATCGACTTCCGTCCTAACGATGGCGTGTTTCGTATTGCACGTAATATGTTTACCGAGCCTGAACTATTTGACTTGGAAATGGAGCTTATTTTTGAAAAGGTTTGGATTTATGCATGTCACGAAAGTGAGATTCCAAACAATCATGATTTCCTAACAGTTCAAATTGGTCGTCAACCGATTATTGTGAGCCGTGATGGTAAAGGCGAATTACACGCGATGGTCAATGCTTGTGAACACCGCGGTGCGACCTTAACACGCGTTGCTAAAGGCAACCAGTCAACCTTTACATGTCCGTTCCACGCATGGTGCTATAAGTCAGATGGCCGTTTGGTTAAGGTAAAAGCGCCTGGTGAATATTGTGAAGATTTTGATAAATCAAGCCGTGGCTTAAAACAAGGCCGTATTGCCAGCTACCGTGGTTTCGTATTTGTAAGTCTTGATACTCAAGCAACAGATTCTTTAGAAGACTTTTTAGGCGATGCAAAACTGTTCCTTGATTTAATGGTTAACCAGTCGCCAACAGGTGAACTCGAAGTATTACAGGGCAAGTCATCTTATACCTTTGCAGGTAACTGGAAGCTACAAAATGAAAATGGCTTAGATGGTTACCATGTCAGTACCGTTCACTATAACTATGTCTCTACAGTCCAACACCGTCAACAAGTCAATGCATCAAAAGGTGAAGAACTCGATACGCTTGACTACAGCAAGTTAGGTGCCGGTGACTCAGAAACTGACGATGGTTGGTTTAGTTTTAAAAATGGCCATAGCGTATTGTTTAGTGACATGCCGAACCCAACAGTTCGTCCGGGTTACAGCACAGTTATGCCATATATGGTCGAAAAATATGGCGACAAATATGCTGAGTGGGCAATGCACCGTTTAAGAAACTTGAACTTGTACCCTAGCCTATTCTTTATGGACCAAATTAGTTCTCAGCTTCGTATTGTTCGCCCTGTGGCATGGAATAAAACTGAAGTCATTAGCCAATGTATTGGTGTTAAAGGTGAATCTGCTGAAGCACGCCGTAACCGTATTCGCCAGTTTGAAGATTTCTTTAACGTATCAGGCCTTGGTACACCAGACGATTTAGTTGAATTCCGTGAACAGCAAAAAGGTTTCCAAGCACGACTTGAACGTTGGAGCGATATTTCGCGTGGTTGTCAGTCTTGGGAATATGGTGCAACTAAAAACTCACAAGATTTAGGCATTCAACCTGTCATTACTGGCCGTGAGTTTACCCACGAGGGACTCTATGTAAATCAACATGGACACTGGCAACGCCTAATGCTCGACGGCTTAAATAAAAAAGCGCTGAAAATGCAGGATATTACTTTTGAAAACAATGCCGTAATGGATGAGGTGTAACCATGTCACAAGAACTACATTTTGCTGTATCTCAGTTTTTGTACAAAAAGGCAGAGCTTTGTGATGCTTATGACTGGGATGCCTATCTAGAGCTTTACGATGAAGATAGTGAATATCATATTCCACAGTGGATTGATGACCATAACTATGTTCAAGATCCAAATCAGGGCTTGTCTTATATTTATTATGCGGACCGTACTGGACTCGAAGACCGTGTATTCCGTATTCGTACAGGTAAAGCAGCATCTGCAACTCCGTTACCACGTACTTTGCATAGCATAAACAACATCCGAGTTAAAACATTGGATGATGGATTAATTGAAGCAAAAGTTGCATGGCAAACGCTTTATAACCGTCAAGGATTAGAAGGTTGTTTTTACGGACATGCCACTTATCTTTTACATCAAACAGCAGATGGTTTCCGCATTCGTCGTCAGCACAGCATTTTGTTGAATGACAAAATTGATTCCGTTTTAGACTTCTATCACGTTTAAGGGGAATGAAAAATGGGACATTCAGTTGCACTTAACTTTGCCGATGGCAAAACCTTTTTCATTTCGGTAAATAACGATGAATTGCTGCTTGATGCAGCAGTTCGCCAAGGAATTAACCTCCCGCTAGACTGCCGTGAAGGTGTTTGTGGTACCTGTCAGGGACAGTGTGAAACCGGTATTTATGAACAAGAATATGTTGATGAAGATGCATTAAGTGAACGTGATTTGGCTGAGCGTAAAATGTTAGCTTGCCAGACGCGTGTGAAATCAGATGCAGCTTTTTATTTCGATCATGATTCTGCTATTTGCAATGCTGGCGACACCTTAAAAATTGAAACCCAAGTGACTGCGGTTGAGCTTGTTTCTGAAACGACAGCAATCTTACATCTTGATGCAAGCAATCATGCTGAACAGCTTCAGTTTTTACCGGGTCAATATGCTCGTTTGCAAATTCCAGATACTGAAGACTGGCGCTCTTATTCTTTTGCAAATAGACCAAACGCAACCAATCAATTGCAATTCTTAATTCGTCTCTTGCCTGATGGTGTGATGAGTAATTATTTGCGTGATCGTTGTCAGGTTGGACAAACCCTACTTATTGAAGCACCACTTGGTAGTTTCTATTTACGTGAAGTACAGCGTCCACTGGTTTTTGTGGCAGGTGGAACAGGATTATCTGCTTTCTTGGGAATGCTTGATAACTTGGTTGAGCAGCCTAACTCACCTGCCGTTCAGTTGTACTACGGCGTAAATAATGAAACCGACTTGTGTGAACAACAGCGTTTACATGCCTACGCGGAGCAGCTACCAAACTTTAGTTATCACCCGATTGTGACTAAAGCAACCGAAGCTTGGCAAGGTAAAGCGGGCTATATTCATGAGCACTTGAATAAAGATCAATTGGCCGAGCAGGCTTTTGATATGTATTTATGTGGCCCACCACCGATGATTGAAGCCGTTAAAAATTGGTTAGATGAACAATCTTTGCAAAACTATCGTATTTATAGCGAGAAGTTTTTACAGAGCAATACATCACGTTGAAGTATAAATAATTTAAAAACCACTAAAACCTGAAATGATTCAATATACTCTTATAAGGGGTATATTGAATTTTTGCATTCAAATTAAAAGTTTTTATATATCAATAATATAAAACAATAAATTCCGACAAAATAAATTGACCAGCTCACTCGGATTTGCTATAAATTTTGATAGATCTTAAGGAATAAGATCATGATGAGATTAACTTATAGCACCTTTTATATCCCCCTATTCTATTTCTCGAATTTACTAAATTGATGGATAAAATCCGATGTAAAAATTTGAGAAAATCACATTAACTAGCGGTTAAATTGGTCTGTATTTTGCTTATATCTCATTGTAATTTACGAGTAACTTAATTTTTTAAGTGCCGTATTTACGTGTTGCAAAGCTAAGGTTTCACATATTTTGCACAGTAAATACAGGAGTGAGCCAAAAGGGATAAATATGAACCAAGCCAACTCCCCCGAACTCAGTGGACGTCATTTTCAAAATGAGTCGATCTTTACTGATCATAATTTGGTGTTTGATCACCACGATTTAAGTGAAACCTGCCGAAATGTAGGTCAAATTTTTAAACCACATGATCTTAAAATCTCTCATCAGAAGCGAGATTTCAGTGCAACCATGCACCATGTTAAAACAGGCGCATTGTCTATTAGTCGCTTGGAATATGGCGCGGATGTCATTATTGAACCAGATCACCTTGATAACTTTTACCTAATTCAAATTCCAACTCAAGGCTACGCAGAAATCGAGTTTGGTTCACAAAAGTTTATTTCTTATTCTCAAGTTGCATCTCTTATTTCACCTCAGCAATCTTTACGTATGCGCTGGCATGCGAACTCACCGCAGCTCATTCTAAAAGTTTCAAAGGATGATTTTACGTATCATTGCCGTCAGCATATTGCTGATTCAGAAAATAACTTACTCGTTTTCGACCCAAAATTAGACTTTTCTACACAAAGTGGAGCCTATTTTTTACAGCTCGTTAGAACCTTGATGGATGCTTTAGCCTGTGATCAACACCCGCTTCATCATCCTTTAGCCTTTAAACAATTTGAGTCAAATTTGTTTAATGCACTTATTTATGGTCAACCCAATAATGCGTTGCATAAAATAGACCAGCATAAAGAAAAAACAGTCTCTCCTTATTTCGTAAAGCGCACAGAAGCCTATATTAAAGAACATTTACATGAGCCGCTTAATGTCGAAATTTTGGCTGAACATGCAGGCGTGAGTGTGAGAACGCTATTTACCGGTTTTAAAAATTATTTGGGGACAACCCCAATGTCTTATTTAAAAGAGTTACGCTTTGAGCAAGCCCATTTAGAGCTGATGCACAATGAAAATCTATCGGTCACAGACGTTGCATTTAAATGGGGATTTAGCCATTTAGGCCGTTTTTCTCAAGAATATAAACGCCGTTATGGTGAGTTACCTTCGTCTACTCGCCGATCTGGTCACAGTGAAGGCTTAATTACTTCAACTTTTTCTTAAACTAAAATAGATAAAAGCCTTTTATATTTTTGATATAAAAGGCTTTTTTTATGAATTAAAAATGATGGACATAACGAACTTGTAGTCGTGTTCCCTCTGGTCGATTTTCAGCATCTTGCTCAAAATAAGCATTTGCAACCAAGTGATCATTTTTAGAAAAACTATACATCGCACCCAGACCAATCGCCCAGACTTGTTCACGTCGGCCTTTGACTTTTTCACCATCAACTTCGGTGTCCGTGACTTGTTTTAGCCAATAACCATTTAGTCCTAAGCGGAACTGTTCAGTAATGGCATAGTCTGTTGCGAAGTTTGCATGAATTGCTTGCCCTGCCTGCATATCATTTGCTCCAGCAAAAGCATAGCTTGGGTCATTATTCTTAAAGTTATAGAGATAATGAATACGTGTGGAAGCGGTCCATTTGGGATTAAACCAATATGTGGCAGCCCAATAAGGATCAAATGAAACAGCATTATTACTTGGGTTAATATCTTTTTGTTGATCGTATTCGCCCGTAGGTAAATTCACCTGAAATTCAAAACGATGTACAAATTTTGGCCCTTGTGCACGCATGACTGGATCAAACTGAATAAAAGGTCCAATCATAATGTCCCCAAAGCCACTTTGGGCTTTAATGGCAGCATTATTCAAGCCATCATCCATGTCCATTTTGCTGACAAAAGGAATTAAAAAATTTATACCTAAACTGGCTTTATCTTTTACTCGGACATTTGATAAATAACTAATCTGTTCAACCAGGACTTGATAATTTAAATCTGTTTTAGGTAAACCGAGTTTTTGTCCATTGGAATCGACCAGTTTATTGCTATCGTAATTTTGAAAATAGGTTTGAGCATACCAACCGGGCCCTGCGGGTAAACCACCATCGAGAAAGCTGGTCATACCTAAGTTTACGGTCGGTAAATCATAGGCATGCGTAATCAATGGCAAACCCAACAATATCCCTGCGAAAAATCCATGTTTAATTAAAGTGCTTTTCATCTTCTTATTTCCTATAAAAAATCACGACCGGATTGATCGTGATTATGGTGAATTAACCTGCTAATTCTGGATGCTCAGCGGCAATCCGATACTTTCCTGCGTGAAATACCAATGGTTCACCTTGGCGCTGTTGGTATTGTTCAATTTGACCAATAAAAATCAGGTGATCTCCGCCTTCATATTGATTTACATTGCGGCAAACCAAGGTTGCGAGTGCATCGGATAAAATTGGAACGCCAGCATTGCATTGTTGATGGGCAATGCCTGCAAATTTGTCTTCGGCACCTCGAGCAAAATGCCCCGAAAGCTGATGATGCTCTTGCGCCAACATGTGGATGGCAAAATATTCAGCTTCTACAAAATCAGACAAACTTGGCGCTGTTTTTGATAGACTCCACAAAATTAATGGCGGATCTAAAGACAGAGATGAAAACGAATTGGCTGTCATACCTATTTTCCGGCCATCTTTACCACGAGTGGTAATCACGGTAACGCCAGTTGCAAACTGACCAAGCAAATTACGAATTTCTCTTGGGTTTTCAGCATTAATCGCTTGTAAAGCTAAAGTTTCAATTGTGTCCATTTTTAATTCTCCCTTTGCTGTTTTGCCCTTAAGCCACTTTTGCTGTGGTTTTTGAGGCCAAGAATGCTTGAGCTTGATCTGCATCAAACCACCAAGGAGCAAATGCGCGTGGGTCATCAAAGTTATTGGCCATAATTGAAGCAATGCTCTGGTTTTGACTTGCAGCTGCTAGGAGTTCAACGACATGAGGCTCAGGTGGTAATAACAAGCTATTGGTCCAAGCCACGACTTTTTCTGCATAAGCCCAATAACGCTCAAAAGTTTGAACCATCCATTGTTCGCTAAAGCTTTGATTATCATTGGCTAAAATGGCATCGAAATAGATCTTGCTACACTTAGCCGCATTGTTTGAGCCTTGACCAGTAATTGGATCATTGACCACTAAGGCATCTGCCATGCCAAAAATCTTTTTGCCAGAGGGTAAGGTTAAAACGGGTTTGCGTACGGTCGGCGGGAAGCGCCCTGCCAAATATCCGCCTGCATCAGTCAACTCAACATTTGTGCAGCGTTCATATTCCCAAGGCACAAATTTCTTGAGTAAGTCCAAACTACATTGCAGATGTTGTTCAGGTGTTTTCACATCTTGCCAGCAATCCATCGGTCCATTTGGAATTCCTTCAAACACCATAATGTCGCAAGGACCATTGATGGTCAGTGCCGGAAATGAAAAGTATTCGCCGACTTCAGGAATAATGTTAAAAGTCACACGTGAATAAGGTGAAATTGGCTTCATGTTTTTGACGTAGGTCAAAGCCAAAGCGCGTTGAGGCTTATCAAAAACACTGCGCACATCATCACGTTCAAACTGTTTAACAACCTCACCTTTACCAGCAGCGAGTAATACAAGCTCATAGTCGTTTGCAAGTTGTTCTAACTCTTCTATTCCCACATCCTGAATCACCAATCGACCGCCACGGCGTTCAAATTCTTCCATCCAATATGGCATTTTGACGCGTTGATCGACCGATTGAGCGTAGCGCTCAAGACGAGCGCTCCATTCAAATGCTTTACTACCATTTTCAGGATTAACTAAAGCTAGCCCAATGCCTTCTACTGCTGGACATTGTTCTTCCCAGAAATTTAGTCCCAAGTCACGTTCAGTTTGTAAAGCGGTATGAAACATACACTGGCTTGACATGACTTTACCTTGACGGATTTCATCAGCAGTTCGGTTGGTAATCATGGTTACGTCGTAACCTGTATCTAATAACCCCAAACCAAGCTGTAAACCAGACTGTCCTGCTCCAACAATTGCAATACGGCGCATAATATTCTCCATAATTTTCTAAATGTGCTTTTAAAACGTTGTGCTATTCGGCTAAACGTGGAATAGCGGGCTGTGATCCTTCAGGGCCCATTACTGAATATCCACCGTCGACCGCATAATCTGCTCCGGTGACAAAACTCGCAGCGGGTGACAATAAAAACAAAACAACATTGGCAACTTCTTCGGGATGACCCAATCGGCCTAGCAAGTGATAATCGGCTGCCACGCTATCGGCTTTTTCACGGTTATTACCGCTGACTTCTGCAATGACTCGAGACCATGTCCAACCCGGAGAAACTGAATTGACGCGAATACCATCGGTAGCAAAATCCATTGCCATGCTTTGTGTGAGTTGACGTATTGCGGCTTTAGACACCGGGTATAACCAGCGCCCTGTTTGTGCCACTTTGGCCGAGATTGAAGTAAAATTAACGATTGAACCTTGCTGCTTTTTTAGGTCATGGTATAAAGCACGGCTCAGCTCAACTGTTGAGACCAAATTAATATCGAGTGCTTGTAACCAGTCCTGACGTGAAGATTTAAAACCATCATCTAAGTAAGTACATGCCAAATTCACCAAGTAACTCACTTCACCTAAATGTTGGTGAATATCTGCCACAGCTTGTTGAATAGCCACATCGCTGGTTAAATCGGTTTGAATAAACATCACATCATGGTTAAAGCTTTCTGCAATTGCCTTGCCTTTGGCATCAATATCTAAAATAGCGACATGAGCACCCGCACTCACCAAAGCTTGCACAACAGCTTTACCAATGAGTGTTGCGCCACCACTCACCACAGCGACTTTTCCTTTTAAATCTATATGCATTGCAATACTCCTTAATTGACTGGCTTGCCTTCACTACTTGACCAAGATGGCATCAAAGTATTGGAAGGAAGATCTTCATCAAGAAGTTTTCGCGCTGTCTCGACACCTGCAACTGGTAAGCCCGTTGGATCTAATAAACCAATTTGAACGAGTACCGACGCTTGATCCCAGTAAATATGCTCATGGCACAGTTTTGAGCCTCTGAACTGAATTACACCTAACATTGGAATTTCGACATATTTGCCAGTTGGCTTTACACCCGGTAATAACCAGTCAATTTCAGCATCGTGGGTAAAGCTCATAATGAACTCATCTACCACTTGCGTTGAGCCAACCGTACGAGAGATCGAAGTGATCTTCATATCTTTTGGATTTTGATGAACAAAGTGATATTGATAAAAACGGGCAAGCTGGCTTTGGCCTACACCACCAGTTAAGGTTGGAATATGGTTGACATAAGGTTCTGCAACCATTGTTGCCATGGTTGCGGGCACGTCACGCGTATCGAACTCATGACGAATATGCTCTTCCCATAGTGCAACTAAGTCATATTTCGGCCCAATCGTTTCATGTAGTGCTGTCACTGTACGCTCGTGGGCAAAACGAGCTGAAGGTTTGTGATAATGATTGCTTTTGGGGCGTGCAAAAGCATGATCAACACCTTCATAAATATAAGCTTGTACATTTGAATATTGGTTGGCTGCATCGACAATCGTTTGTCTCGCATCTGGCGGTGTAAATTGGTCCAGTTCTGCAATATGTAAAACCAAACGCCCCTTTACGTTGGCTAACTCATCTAAGGCTTTTTCAATGCCTACACCGTAATAACCTACGGCACATGCCACTTCAGAAAGTCGACAGCCTGAAAGATACGCAAGCTTTCCACCTAAACAATAGCCCACTACGCCGAGACCTGTAGAGGTATCACATTCTGGTTGTGTCTTTAAAAAAGCTAAGCTGTCCTGAATATCTTCAACACCGAGGTTTTCATCATATTGCTGATAAAGTTCAAAAGCTTTTTGAAAGTCATCTGGTGTATAACCGAGTTCAATATTAGGTGCTACACGCCAAAATAAATCAGGAACTAAAACGGTATAGCCTTCTTCTGCAAGAAATTCTGCTTTTTCTCGCATGGCTGCATTCACCCCAAAGATTTCCTGACAAAGCACAACTCCAGGTCCTTTTCCTGTTTTTGGTGTTGCTAGATATGCACTGAACTGCTTTCCAGATGCTGTTTTAATTTGAACGGTTTGACCAGCCATAGTGTCAACTCCTGACATTGTTATGGTTTTATCTTCTATCCGAATATTTTTTTAGGCTGTCCAAAAGCTGCAAGCACTATCCAATCTCTGCGCAATTATCAAAATCAATAAAAATGGATAAAACACAAAAAACAAGAAAACTAATAAATTTCATAACTTTAAATTAAAAAATTAAATTAATACTTTTTATCTAATTTGGAAAAAATGGATGAAGATTAGGACTTATTGGATAGTGACGATTGGCTAAAAATAGTTCAATCAAGTCATGTAATTCGTTTGATTACATAAAAAAAGCCCAGTCATTTTCTAAATTAAGGCGTTTTATTTATGCATCGACCATGGCCAATTTATGGACAACAAAAAACGTTAATGCTCATCAATATTTTATGTTGCAGTGCATTTTCTACTCAGGCTTATTCAGCGGATGAAGAATGGAAATTTACATCAAAAAATGCATATATAGACAGAAACTATGACAATCCAGATGTAAAAGATACAGGTAGCTGGTCACAATCCCTCTCTCTATTTTACAACTCAAATATGCATGATACGCCGTTAGAAATTGGTGGAACCCCGATTCAAATTGGCGCAAATGCTTCAGCACAATATGCGGTTCGATTAAGCCAAGATAAACATGTTGCAGATACGGTATTACCTTTTGATAAAGCCACGCAGTCACAAGCACCCGATTATCTAAAATATGGCGCGACCTTAAAGTTAGGCTATAACAAAACGCTACTCAGCATTGGCGAATTATGGCTGGATTTACCCGTAACCACTGTAGATGCAAGTCGGCAACTCCTGACATCTTATTGGGGAACTAACCTTAAGAGCCAACTAAACGATAAGCTTTTTGCAGAAATTGGCCGTATTGAAAAAGTATCACCGCGAAACGAAGAAGATTTCCATCGATTTTCTTTTACTTCAAAAGGTCTGACTGGCTACTCTGATGGCCTTAACTATATAGATCTTCGCTATCAATTTACGCCTACATTGAAGGGTGAATATTACTTTGGGAATATGGAGGATTTATATAACAAACATTATGTCGGCGTTGACCACCTATGGAAAAATTCTAATTTTTCAGTTAATTCAAAATTCAAATATTTCAATGCTAAAGATAATGGAAATCTATTTGACATCGACGCACAAAATATAGGGTTACTAGAAACGCTTAAAGTAAAAAATCACAGCTTTGGTGTGGGTTATCAGCAAATTATTGGTGAGTCTGCGTACCCGTTACCAGATGGTTTCTTGCCTGAAACTTATTTCATTAACTGGAACACGACTGGTTTCTTCAAACAAGATGAAAAGTCTTATCACTTCATCTATGGCTATGACTTTAAAGATTATGTGCCTGGTTTAAATACCACTTTCAAATATGTATATGGCGATCACTTCAAAACAGCAGATGGCTTAAAAAACAAAGAAAGTGAAGCAAACGTTATTGTCAATTATGCCCTTCAACAGCCACTCCTCAAAGGTTTAGCTCTTCAATACATCTTCATCAATTACGACGTTAAGCATGGAAACGATTTCTCTGAAAACCGTTTCTTCGTCAATTACAGCAAAAAATTTTAATGAATAAGGAATACATATGAAAACGATAGATGCAAACACGATTATCAATCGCGAAAAACTGTCTCCATTACAATGGATGGTTTTTATCCTAGGCTTTTTTGTCTTCTTCTGTGATGGTCTAGATACAGGGATTATCGGTTTTATTGCTCCAGCATTGCTCGATGATTGGGGAATTACCAAGCCTCAGCTTGCTCCAGTTTTAAGTGCTGCTTTAGTGGGCATGTCGATCGGTGCAATTATTTCTGGCCCTTTAGCCGATAAGTTTGGACGTAAAGGTGTCATTGTTTTTACAAGTCTTTTATTTTCCATATTTACGATTTTGTGTGGCTTTGCCAATTCAACCCAAGACTTAATGATTTATCGCTTTATTACAGGTGTTGGTTTAGGCGCAGCCATGCCAAACATCAGTACTATTGTCTCTGAATACATGCCTGTAAAACGTAAAGCATTCCTTACAGGTCTTGCTGGCTGTGGTTTTATGCTGGGTATTTCTTGTGGCGGTGTGTTGTCAGCTTATCTATTAGAAAGCTATGGCTGGGCTAAGGTTATTATTATTGGTGGAAGCATTCCCCTAATTTTAGTGGTTGCTTTATTGCTTAAATTACCTGAATCAACTCAATACTTAATTACACGTCATCAACAAGACAAAGCTCAGCGTATATTAGAAAATATTCAAGGCCATTCTTTTCAAGAGCCGGTAAAACTTGTTTTAACTCAAGCAGAAACTGTATCAGATGAAAATCCGGTTAAAGTAGTTTTAGGAAAATATCTTTGGGGTTCAAGCATGCTTTGGCTCTGCTGTTTTACTAGTCTTTTGGTGTTCTATCTTTTAACAAGCTGGATGCCAACGATTTTAAAAACAGCAGGTTTCAGTACCCAACAGTTTAGTTTAATTGCCGCGATTTTCCCTTTTGGTGGTGTAATTGGCGCAACCATTATGGGATGGTACATGGATAAGCTGAACCCAACCACAGTCATTAAATATTCATATCTAATTGCCTTCGCCCTATTCATTGTCGCAGGTCTAGTAAGCTCAAATATTTTCTTGTTAGGTCTTACTATTTTCTTAATTGGTGCCTTACTCGCTGGTGCTCAGTCCTCATTACTGCCACTTGCAGCTATGTTCTATCCAGCAGTGTGTCGCGCGGTTGGTGTTTCATGGATGCATGGTATTGGTCGTATCGGTGCAATTTTAGGTGCTTTCTTTGGCTCGCTCATTTTTACTTTTAACCTAAGCTTAAGCGGTATTTTCTTTATTCTAGCAATACCAACTTTCATCTCATTTATTGCACTTAGTCTCAAAGTGATTTATGAGAAATCTAAAAACAAACAAGTGTTAAAGCTCGAAGAAAGTTTATAAATATTAGGCAATAAATAAAAAACTGATTTAGTTGCCTAAATCAGTTTTTTTATTTGGAAAAATTAAACATTAGAAAATTTTGCCTTTAGTCTCACTTGGATTTTCTCCAAACTCTTCACGATATTCTTGAGAAAAACGGCTTAAATGGTTAAAGCCCCAGTCATACGCAAGCTTTGAAATAGAAACCTTTTTATCTGCTCCTGTAGTGCTCAAGATTTTGTAAATTTGTTGAAGACGATATTTTTTCAAATACGACATTGGGCTGGTGCCGTAGTATTGTTGAAATTCATCATACAATTTTGATTTTGAAACCCCAGCCAAACGCTGCAAGTCTTCTGCACAGATTTCTTCGTGAGCATGTTCAATAATAAAATTACGAACCTTTCGAATATAAGCTGGCTCATCTTGATGTGAGAGTGACTTTAAAGCTTCAGAGTAGTTGTTTTCTTGAGATAATAGTAAGGCTTTAATTACAAAATTTTCATAGTCTTCAGATAACATCTGTAAACCATAAAAATTACTATATTGCGATTTTAGCTGTAAAAAATTCTGAATATTCTTCCACCACGCTCCAATCAGTTGCTCAGAGTCTAAGTGCATTTCAGGGTTAAAAATGATAGGCGTTTCTATAGGTTTATTCAGTAGATCTGCAAGGACAATCTGCATACTCCGCTCAGGAATAACGACCTGAAATTTTCTACAGTCTTTATCGATAATCAAATCTTGCTGATCGTTATTTGAAACAATGAGGCCTCTGTTTTCATCAGATTGATAATGGGCACCACGAATGTTGAGAGCTTGTCGACCTTGTATAGGCAAACTAATGCTATACGCTTTTAAATTTGAGATGTTGATGGCAACATTTGCACCATAACTGATTGTTCCGATCGCCATTTTTTTATTGGGCAAACGCATTCCGTCATAGTGAAAATCGAGAGTGTCTTTGTAAATTGTATCTAGACGGTGTTCACCACAAATTGTGGACATCAAATTCTGCGCAAATTCAGCTTTGCGTGAATAATGATTGAGTTCCATCTGTTGGCTGAGTGATATCATATCCTTTTCACCTAGCTAAATAACTTATTGCTTAAAAAGCAACTTGTATGCCAATTAATATCCTTTAATTGACGAGTTTTCCTGAAAAATATCGAATCAAGAAAGAGAGTAAAGATTACTTTCTCATACTCTATTAAATTTTAAAAATGGAAATAAGTTAAATACCTTTAAAGTATAATTTCATACCTTAAAAAATTTATTTTATTAGATTTTTATAAGCAAATAGAGTAGAGATAAATCATTATTTTGAACAGCAGACTATCGTAAATTTTTAACGAATAAAAAAGCCGCCTATTTTAAATAAGCGGCTTTTATAAAATATTTAAATTATTGAGCGGTGTAACCACCATCCATAACAACAGCTTGGCCTGTTACCCCACCTGCTTTGCTACTCGCAAGGAAAATCGCATAGTCAGCAATTTCTTCAACAGATAGCAAACGCTTTTGAGGAACCATTGCCAAAATTACATCTTCAAGTGCGCTGTCTAAACTCACATTACGGGTTTTAGCCAAATCTGCAATTTGACCACGAACCAACGGTGTATCTACATAACCCGGGCATAGAGCATTTACCGTAATACCATCGCGTGCACATTCTAATGCCGCAACTTTTGTTAGGCCAATTACGCCGTGTTTAGCACTGTTATAACCTGCTTTTCCAGCGAAACCAATCAAGCCATTAATTGAGGCCATATTAATAATACGACCATATTTTTGAGCTTTCATAATTGGAAAAACATGTTTAATGCCAATAAACGCCCCAGTTAACATGACCTGAACCAACTTTTGAAAAACAGCCGTTGGAAACTCTTCAATAGATGAAACGTGTTGGAAACCAGCATTATTAATTAAGATATCAACCGTACCAAAAGTCTTTTGAGTAAGCTCAATGGCTTGTTTATAAGCATCTTCATCAGTCACATCGCATGGTGCAGATAATGCATCAAAACCTTGCTCTTTAAGTGAGTTCGCCGTTTCTTGACACTTTTCAGCATTCATATCAGAAATAGCAACTTTGGCACCTTCTTGAGCAAATTTCTTAGCAATCTCTAGACCGATACCACTTGCAGAACCTGTAATAAAAGCGACCTTACCTTCTAAAAGTTTCGTCATCTATTTACTCCTTAATACTTATAACGCGCTGATTTAAACAATACCCGTTACGGTAAAGACCGTAATGACCACAAATACCGCTAATGTTTTAATTACCGTAACTGCAAAAATATCTTTATACGATTGTTTATGGGTTAACCCAGTAACAGCCAGTAAAGTAATAACAGCACCATTATGCGGAAGTGTATCCATACCGCCTGACGCCATCGCAACCACACGGTGCATGACTTCTGGTGGAATACCCGCAGCTAAAATCGCGGCGTTATATTGTTCAGCCATCGCACTTAAAGCGATACTCATACCACCTGAAGCTGAACCGGTAATACCCGCTAAAACGGTTGTGGTCACAGCCCCATTGACTAATGGATTTGTAAAGGTACTGCTCATTGCATGGCTAATCAGAGCAAAACCCGGTAATGACGCAATAATTGCACCGAAACCATACTCAGAAGCCGTATTCATCACTGCTAAAAGTGAGCCACCAATACTGGCATTAATGCCCTCTTTAAAATTCGTCACTACACGCTGATAATCAAACAAAATTGCAGAAATAATCCCAACAATCAGCGCAAGGCCCACCGCCCAGATCGCACCAGTTTTCGCAACATCCACGGTGTAATCCGCTAGACCGACAGTGGCAAAATCAAAACCATTTGGATACCACTCTTTGATTGCTTTAGACAAATATTTGTTCATTACAGCAACAAGAATAAGAGGTACAAAAGCTAAAAACTGACGCGCCGTACTTCCGTTATTTTGTAAGTTCATATCGGCTTCAATTTCTTGAGACGGCGTATCGTCTACACCAAAACCAGAGTATCCCTCACCAGCTTTTACAGCTGCACGGCGACGCCATTCTAAGTAAGCCAAACCCATGCATAGAACAAAGATAGCACCGATAATTCCTAGAAATGGTGCAGCATAAATATTGGTGCCAAAGAATGTAGTTGGAATTACGTTTTGAATTTGTGGCGTACCTGGTAATGCATCCATGGTAAATGTAAATGCACCGAGCGCGATGGTTCCCGGAATTAAACGTTTTGGAATATTCGCTTGTCTAAAAAGCTGGTTTGCAAAAGGATAAATGGCAAATACAGCAACAAATAAACTTACACCGCTATATGTTAAAATTGCACCTAACAATACAACGGTTAAAATTGCTTTTTTTGCTCCAATCCATCTCACAATAGTTCGTGCAATAGACTCAGCAATTCCTGACATCTCAACGACTTTACCGAAAATTGCCCCGAGTAAAAATACAAGAAAGTAATCTTTAATAAAGTTCACCATTTTGGGCATAAATACACCCGAATAAAACGGTAAGACATTGGCAGGGTTAATGAGTAGAACAGCAAGTAAGGCACAAATTGGTGCCATGAGAATGACTGAAAAGCCCTTGTAAGCTGTATACATTAACAGCCCAAGCGAAAGTAGAATTACAAATAATTCCCACATATATTCTTTCTCCATAAAGAATAGATATTAGGTTCAATAAAATTACCAAAAGATATTTAGGTTATCCCAAACCTAAAATGATAAAATCACAGTATCTATAAGTGGTAATAGGTAAATGAGCTTAAAAATAAAATATCACTAAAATATTTAAAAACAATGTAATTTATTTAAATTTTAAAATATACATACAATACAAACATTTAAGTTAATTTGTTAGTAAAATTTTATTATTTAAAAGCTATTATTATTTGATAAAACTTATTAATTGTTGAGTAAATTAAATTAATACCAAACATATTATTTAATAAAGATAATTAAATAATATATTTTTTAAAATAATTTGATAAATATAATTCATCTTATTCTTTTGAAATATTGCGCAGATAATTTTTTATCTTTATTTGAATAAAGCAATTTGAAGCTTAATCATCAAAAGATTAGAACAGGAATATAGAGTCGTGTTTTTAATATTCTCATCTTTACTCGAAAACGGCGCTTGTTTATTAAAGATAACTTCTACTTCTGTCACTAGAGTTAGACAATGTAATGAATACTATTACATGTCTACTGATAGAATTTATAATTTAGACTTTTCACTAGTATATAAGTTATGAATAAAAGAAATATTTTGTTCACTCTTCAAACTGGATTGATCATCCTACTTAATGGATGTACCGATACTTCTCTGGCTCAAAATAAGGTTATTGTTCCAAAAATTGGTTACTCTGGTAATGCTGATAATGCAAGCTATAGTGAGGCACAAATCAAGATTGAAGGCTCTTGTGTTTATTTAATGAATACAAATGATCGAGTGATTCCTATTTTTGCAACTAAAGATGCTCATTGGAATAGCAATAAGTATCTTTTAATTGTTGACTCAAAAGAATATAAAGATGGTGACACGATTGCTTATGGCAGCGGAGAAGCTTATCCCGTTAATTTGAACAACTACAAATGGATAATTAAACCTGATACTACATGTGATTTAAGTAAAGGCGTTATTATCAATCAATTTATAGAACCTCTTACTAAAAACTAAAGAAAAAAGCCCCTATATGAAAATTCAAATCTTAGCCTCTTTAACTGCTTTTAGCCTAACATCTTGCATGGTAAAGCCTACTATAACTAACCATGAAGAGGTTTCTATTCAACCGATACTTATTACAAGCAATACGAAAAGTAATATTTCAATGATGGCTTCAGCACATGGAAAGCTTATAGCAGATAAAAATGGATGTATCAGACTGGGCGATGAAAAAGGTCCGTTGATTATTTGGCCTTATGGCAGCAAATTTATAAAGTGGTATCTATATTTCTTTAACACATTTTAGTGAAGCTGCCTTTAAGTCGTTATCAGCTTTATAAATCATATTTGAAGTAGAGGCACTTAAAATTGTTCTAGCTTCGAGTATATCTTTGTTAAGAAACTTAACTTCTAAAACCATACCATTTTGAAGATAAATTATATTATTAAAATACTTAACTTTATTGAATACTACATGTCCACTAGTATCGTCGCAAAGTATTCCATTACCATCTGCGTCAAGTTTTATGGTTGATATGCTTGGGCCGATTGAAATCGTCCATACCCCTGACACTAGAGGTATAGAAGGCTGTATTTCGCTAAATTTATTATTAGTCATTTGGGTAGTTGGGCTTACACATCCACTTAATGAAAAAATTAAGCTTAATGAAATTATCTTTTTCATGAAATTACTCCTTTTAATTATGACTAAAACTTAACAGTTCAGAAAATAAAAAACTATCAGTTCATATAGCGCCCTACCCCATACACACTAGACCTGATTGAACCAATATGAGATGTTTGATATGCATCAATACCTACAATAGAGACCACAAAAGATTTCACGACCCCCATAGTGATTTTCTTTACCTTATCTTCTACTTATTTAGCCACACCAAGACTAGAACTAATCGGCTTATCCTTTTCAAGCCCATATACATCTCTGCAAACTTTAATATTTAATTGATATCCATATTCCGGAAACAAAACTAAAAATTAGATAAATAAATGCAGCAATAATTATGGAAAAAAGGACTATGATGACTCCGTTAGTGATATGGTCTCCATTGGTACCATTCTCAGTGTTTTCCTTGGGATTAATTATCATTGGGGTATTTAAAGATTTTTTTGCCTCATAGAATCCCCAGCCTATACCCAGCAAAACAATTAGTACCGCAAAACCAACTCCAATATCATAAATAACTTCCTCAGCAGCATATTTATCATTTGAAGCTGAAACACACTTTTCAAAGTATTTTTTTTCAATTTCAGACAGTGTGGAGATTGATTTTTGATCTTTAAACATATCTTTAAAACGGATATTGCATGTCTCAATAAATTCTTCTTTATCGTCAGTTCCATCTCCCTCGTAATTACTTGGACGTGAAATATATATTGAACTATGTGTAGTTGTAGCCATCTAATTACAGTAATTTATATACAAAATGATAGTTTAATTGATAGTAAAAAATATTCAATTTAGGCCTTACTCAAATGAATCAAAAACCAATGACAATGACATGTTCAAACCTTTCATATGATTTTTATAAAGCCTTATCTCAAAATAGTAAAAATTAATATATTCTTTTGGATACTTACTAACTAAATTATAAAAGTGCCGTTCACTCATTAAGGATGCGCATTTAATTTTTTGACGTCTAATTTTTAGCTTTATTCATCTTTTTATCTTTATGGGGGTGGACAAATTTATACTCTTTATTTTTAAAAATAGCATTTATTTAATTTAGATTATTCAATAGAATAACAATATAAAATCTTGATAAGAAAACAAAATATGATATGGATTAAATTTATAATATACCCTTTGGGGATGTTTGTACTGTGGCAAATTATTTTCATAATTACGCAACTCTCTTTAACATACCTAAATACGCCACAAGTCATTGTAGCTATACTTTCATTGATCATAAATTGCGGTATGCAAATTTTGATTGGTTATAAAATCCCTCAATTAGCACCAAAATATAAATTTGTAGCGAGTGCTACATACATTATTCTCTTCACCTTTTTGTTAGCAATCTATTCAACAACTATTTTATTAGAAGGCTTAAAAGTTGCTCCTCAAGCAATTTGGCTAGGTTATTTGTTTTTCCATGTAGTTGGAATGGCTCTATACTTTGCTAATAACACAGATGAGTTTTGTTGGGAAAATTTACTGAAGTAGCTCAGCCTATTGTCCCCTGCTTTATTTTTATTTTTTTGTCAAAAAAACATCATATTAGACAAATTTTCGTATAAATTACCCTTCTAGATGAGTTGGGCAATCTAAAGGATAGAAATGACGCTTAAACAATTAAAAGCTTTTTTAGCCCTTGCGCGTACACTCAACTATGCTAATGCATCATTAGAGCTACATCTCAGCCAGTCTGCTTTAAGTCTTACTATCAAAAGCTTAGAAGAAGAATTAGGCGGAAAACTATTTAACCGTAATACTCGCCGTGTTGAGCTTACCCAAGAAGGTAAATCCCTTATTCCCTACGCTAAAAAATTACTCGCCAATTGGGATGAAATGGAAAACGATGTTAAACAACGTTTTAAGCTCAATCGTGGAACTTTAAGTATCGCTTCAATGCCCTTCGTGACTCATGCGATTCTGCCTGAAGTAATTCATCAATTTTTAGAACTTCATCCCAACTTGAACTTTTCAATTCAAGATATTCCAAATGAGACCATTATAGAAAAAGTACAAGACGGTATTTTTGAGCTTGGTATCTGCTTTGAACCTGATCTCACCGAAGGCCTAGAGTTCAAACCACTATTTGAAGAAGATTTCTTAGCTCTATTACCAAAGACTCACCCACTTGCTCAATCATCTTCTATTACATGGCAAGAGCTTTGTTCAAATCCATTCGTGACATTGCAAAAACCTTCAATTGTTCGATATTTGGTTGAGCAGAATTGTTTGCGAAATAATATAACGCTCGATTTGAAAGTTGAATGTCATCAAATTTCATCACTCTCAAGCTTTGTGGCTTATGGAATTGGGGTGAGTGCAATTCCAAGGCATTTTGCTAAACACATTGATAAAGAACATAACGTACTCATTGAGTTAAAGGATGAATCTATTCATAAGACTGTAGGAATTGTTTATAAAAAGAACTTTGAAATTTCAAATATTTCGACTCAATTTATTGAAGCTTTGATTCAATATAAATTTTAAAAAATTAAAGACTGCTTTTTAGGATGAGCTAAGCATACGCTTAAGCTAAAATTATTAATTATTATAATTTTCAATGATATGAGGTGATTTTTTAAAGTATTTTTCTTTATGTTCGTCTGATCTTTTGTAGACGATTTGAAACCATTCATTGATTATACTTATTAATCATTTAAAAAAATTAACTTCTATAACGCAAAATGTGATGCTAAAACTAAGATTACTAAGGGATATAGGATAACAATAGAATGAATAAAGTTTATGCCAATGCAGAGGCAGCACTAAAAGACGTTATTGCAGATAATCAAACACTTGCCGTAGGTGGTTTTGGTTTATGTGGAATTCCGGAAAAACTGATTGTTGCAGTTAAGCAAAGTGGTGTGACTGGTCTCACATGTATTTCAAATAACGCAGGTGTAGATGATTTCGGCTTAGGTATATTGCTTCAAACCAAACAGATCAAAAAAATGATCTCTTCTTATGTTGGTGAAAACAAAGAATTTGAGCGCCAATATTTAAATGGTGAACTTGATGTAGAACTTACTCCACAAGGTACTTTAGCTGAAAAGTTACGTGCTGGCGGTGCTGGAATTCCGGCGTTTTATACACAAACCGGCGTTGGTACACTCATTGCAGAAGGTAAAGAAGAACGTATCTTTAATGGCAAAAACTACATTTTAGAAGAATCTTTAACAGCAGATGTTGCCCTCGTTAAGGCCTATAAGGCAGACAAGGCTGGTAACTTAGTGTTCCGTAAAACTGCTCAGAATTTTAACCCTGAATGTGCGATGGCTGGAAAAATTACAATTGCCGAAGTTGAACAGGTTGTTGAAATTGGTGAATTAGATCCGGATGAGATCCATTTAGCGGGTATCTATGTAAACCGCATTGTACTTAATGCGTCACCTGAAAAACGTATTGAGCATAAAACTTTAAGCACGGAGGCAGTATAAAATGGCTTGGTCACGTAATGAAATGGCACAACGTGCTGCAAAAGAACTTGAAGACGGTTTTTATGTCAATTTAGGTATTGGCTTACCTACCCTAGTTGCTAATTATATTCCTGAAAATATTAATGTTTGGCTTCAATCTGAAAATGGTCTATTAGGCATTGGTGAATTCCCGACTGAAGAAACTGTCGATGCCGATTTAATTAACGCCGGTAAACAAACGGTTACTGCTCGCCCTGGTGCTGCTTTTTTCTCAAGCTCAGAATCTTTTGCCATGATCCGCGGTGGCCATGTCAACATTGCAATTTTAGGTGCAATGGAAGTTTCCGAAAATGGTGACTTAGCGAACTGGATGATTCCTGGCAAGAAAGTCAAAGGTATGGGCGGTGCAATGGACTTGGTTGTTGGTGTCCAAAAAGTTGTAGTGCTTATGGAACACTGTGCAAAAGATGGTACGCCAAAGATCGTTAAAAACTGTAGCCTACCTTTAACAGGTAAAGGTGTGGTTCATCGCGTCATTACTGACTTAGGTGTAATGGACATTACACCACAAGGCGTAGAGCTGATTGAACTTGCTAAAGATGTCACGCTTGAACAGATTCAAGCTGCTACAGGTGTTGAGTTTTATAAAACCTTAGTCGCGTAAATTTTAATTTTTAGTAAGCCAGATAAGACTTAAGTTAGAAAGTGAGCTTAAGTCTTAGCCCTTTTAAGCACCGGATGTGCTGTCTATAAATAAGAACGAGAAGGATTTTTTCAGCTATGGAAAAACAGCAAGGAATTTTTGAAAGATTTGCTCTTCGGATTAGTGACTGGTCTGAAAAATGGTTTCCTGATTCATATATTTTTGCATTACTTGGCGTCATTATTGTGTCTATTGCCGCTTTAGGTATTGGTGCGCCTATTCACGATGTCGCGACTTCCTTCGGTAACGGTTTCTGGAGTCTTATTCCCTTTACTCTGCAAATGACGATGCTCATCATTGTAGGTTATGTCGTTTCTGTATCTAAGCCCGTAAAATACCTCATTCAAAAAATGGCACGTATTCCAAATTCTGGACGTGGTGCTATTGTTTTAGTTGCAACCGTCAGCTTGTTAATTTCACTGGTCAATTGGGCAGTAAGCACGATTCTTACTGCACTTTTAGTGATCGCATTAGCGAAACGTAAAGAGCTGAATATGGATTACCGTGCAGCAGCAGCGGCGGCAATCATTGGTATGGGAGCAACATGGGCACTGGGAATTAGCTCTTCGGCAGCACAGCTTCAAGCGAATAAAACTAGTCTGCCTGAGTCAATTTACAACCTAACTGGCGTTATTCCATTTACTGAAACGATTTTCCTTTGGCAATCAATTGCGATGACCATTATTTTGGTGATTGTTTCAATTGCAATCGCCTATTGGTCAGCTCCAAAAGGTAATAATGTTAAAACGATTGATAGTTTTGATGTTCAATTTGAAGAAGACAAACCCCATGATGAAAAATCTAATCGTCCAGGTGACTGGTTAGAAAACTCACCTATCTTAACAATTATTGTGGTCGCATTAGGCTTAATCTGGATGTTTTTTGAATTTTCAAAAAGTAATCCAATCATTGCTATTTCAAGTTTAAACACCTACAACTTTGTGTTCTTAATGCTTGGTCTAGCCTTGCATGGCACACCACGAAACTTCTTAAATGCTGTTTCAAAGGCAGTTCCAGCTGTATCAGGAATCTTAATTCAGTTTCCACTTTACGGAAGCATCGCTTTTATTATGACGCAAGCTTTAAACAGTCAAGATTTATCGCTGTCGCATTATATAGCTGAGTTTTTCGTTTCAATCGCTTCAAAAGAAACCTTTGCAATTGTGATGGGAATTTACTCTGCCATCCTTGGGTTCTTTGTCCCATCTGGCGGTGGAAAATGGATTATTGAAGCCCCATATGTCATGCAAGCAGCAAATGATTTAAAAGTTCATTTAGGCTGGTCTGTACAAATTTATAATGCAGCCGAAGCTTTACCGAACTTAATCAATCCGTTCTTTATGCTTCCAATGTTAGGCATTCTAAAACTAAAAGCAAAAGATGTGATTGGTTTTACAGTCACTCAGCTCGTTGTGCATTTTCCGTTAGTTTTATTTTTATTATGGTTCTTTGGAAGAACTCTTAGCTACACCCCACCTACTTTTTAATTTACTGGCGCCTTTAGTTTCGGCTAAAGGAAAATTTAGCGAATACATCAATAAGAGATATTAAGATGAGTTCAATTGTTATAGTTTCAGGTAGCCGTACTGCAATGGGCGGTTTTCAAGGCAGCCTATCGGCTTTAACTGCACCAGAACTTGGCGCTGCTGTTATCCGTGAATCGATCCGACGTGCAGGTGTTTCCCCTGAACAAGTAGATGAAGTTATTTTTGGTTGTGTATTGAGTGCAGGTATTGGTCAAGGCCCTGCTCGTCAAGCCATGCGTAAAGCTGGCGTGCCTGACCATGTGGGAGCTGTGACCATTAATAAACTTTGTGGCTCTGCCATGAAAGCGGTTTTAATGGCATCAGATACTCTAAAAGCAGGCAGTGCCAATATTATTGTAGCTGGCGGTATGGAATCTATGACCAATGCACCTTATATTTTACCGAAAGCTCGCGGTGGTTACCGTATGGGTCATGGTGAAATTAAGGACCATATGTTTTTAGATGGTCTTGAAGATGCAGAAACAGGCCGCTTAATGGGTTCTTTTGCTCAAGACATGGCAAATACCAAAGGCTTTACCCGTGAGCAAATGGATGACTTTGCAATTTCTTCACTTAAAAAAGCGCAAACTGCGATTACGGAAGGTTACTTCAAAGAAGAGATTGTTCCTGTTGAAGTAAAAACACGCAAAGGTGTTGAAATTATCGATCAAGATGAGCAACCACTAAAAGCGAATCTTGAGAAAATTCCAACTTTACGTCCTGCTTTTAGTAAAGACGGTACAATTACAGCAGCTAACTCAAGCTCAATTTCTGATGGTGCTGCTGCATTAGTACTCACCACTGAAGAATATGCTCAAAGCTATGGTTTAAATACTTTAGCAAAAATTGTTGCAACTTCTACTCACTCACAACATCCAAGCGAATTTACCATTGCTCCAATTAGTGCAATTCAAAAAGTACTTGAGCATGCTGGCTGGTCTGTTGATGAGGTAGATGCTTGGGAAATTAATGAAGCTTTTGCAATGGTAGCAATGGCGCCAATTCATGAACTCGGGATTGACGAAGCAAAAGTAAACGTCCATGGCGGTGCTTGTGCTTTAGGCCATCCAATTGGCGCAACTGGCTCAAGAATTATTCTTTCTCTTATCTATGCTTTAAAACGCCTTGGTAAGAAGAAAGGTGTTGCTGCATTATGTATTGGTGGTGGTGAAGCTACAGCTGTTGCAATTGAAATCTAAAAATTAAAGTGCCCGGAAGATGTAAGAATTTTTCTTACATCTTCTTTTTTTAGACTTTAAAAAGTTCATAACAGGTTTGACGGAACCATTTATGACTACTTTTATGATGGCAAGACATATGCCAATGTTGTTTAACATCATAAGTTGGAAAGTCTAGAGGTGCCGGTAAAATCTGTAAATTTTCTCTCACCAATAAGACTTGGCTTAAATAATACGGTACCGTTGCGATTGCATCTGTTTCTTGTACGACTAATCCCACTCCAAGATAGCTCGGTAATCGAATTAAAATATTTCGATCCAATCCTTTGTTCTGTAATTCATTTTTAATATGGTAATGCCCAATTCCCGCGTCAATATCGATATGATACTCGCGCATATAATCATCTAAAGTAAAATTATTTGGGTCTAAACGAGGATGGCTCTTAGAGCTAATCACAACATAATGTTGTTTAAAAAACTTTTGTTGATAAAAGCCTTCTTCTAATTGGGGTAAAAAACCAATTGCAAGATCAATCTCACCATTTGCCATTTGATAGCTGGTTTCTGGCGTAATCGGCCTAATATTCAAGCGAATTAAAGGGGCTTTCTCTTTTAAATAGTTTGTTAATTGTGGTAATAAAACTAGATGAGATACATCTGTCATCGCAATTGTAAAAAGCTGATCTGAAGTTAGCGGATCAAAATTCACACTAAAATTATTAATGCTTTCCACTTTATCAATAACTTCACTAATGAGTGGAAAAATCTCTTTTGCTAATTCGGTTGGGATCATCTCATTCCCAACACGAATAAAAAGTGGATCATTAAAATGCTGACGGATTTTGTTCAGTCCATTACTAACGCTCGGTTGTGTAAGGCCAATAGCATCAGCAGCCATTGAAACACTTTTAAACCGATAAATATGATAAAAAATATTTAGTAATCTACTATCTAGATCAAACAAAATTGTCTCCGTCTGGATCAAATAATCCATTCAAAAGGAATAAAATCAGGCACAACATATCTAAAAATGCTCACTAGATTTCTGAATTATTGATATATGGACTAAATTAACAAAGAATCTAGACCATGAGCAATGCTTTATAAAGCCTTTAATCACAAAGACAAAGGTATGAGCTCTTTGATTGATTACTTTGTATGTAAATATCTTGAGGACATTACATATCATTATAAATTTTAATCATGTTGAGTTTGGAAGCCCTTCCAGATTTGCTGAACTGATTTGTTATCACTCAAGTTATTTTTAAAAATATAAATATCTTGTGGCAGACAATATTCGTTATGGTCCAACATGACCAATTTTCCGGTAGCGAGATCTTCCTCTACATTAATTTTTGGAATCCATGCTACACCTAAACCTTGTAATACAAGCTCTTTCAAGTTGGTGGCATTGTCAGTTTCATATAAGGTTTTGTAGATCAGTTTACCTTCAATTAATTGATCGACCAATTTGCGCAAATAAGCATGTTTACTATAAGCAAGTAATGAAAAATTACTGTGAATTGTATGCTTAGGCGTATGATCTGCTTCGGTAGCTGAGACTGGAACAATCTCTGTTTCAGCGATCTTGATACCACTTAAAATATCATCGCCAACTCGATTAATATTAGATCGATCTGCATAGCAAATCATAAAATCGCAGGCACCTTCTTTTAAAAGAGATAAGCCTTCACCACTATTCGTTGCGACAATTTCAATTTTTAAATCACGCATAAACGTTGGGAATTTTTTTAAAAAAGTGGTTAAAAAACCTGAGGCTAATGAGTGTACAACACAGAAACGAATCGTAGATTCGGTTTCATTTTTGATGTTTTTAATCAGCTTTGCTGTTTCTTCTACCTGCTTTTCAATATTTTTAGACATCACCAGCATAATCCGCCCAATGTCTGTAAATTCAATATTATTTTTATTATTTCGAATAATAACTTCAGCTCCGATCATCTCTTCTATTTGCTGAATTCTACGCGTAAACGCAGATTGACTAATAAATCGTTTTTCGGCTGCTTTTGAAATAGAACGCTCACGCTCAAGTGTCAAAAGGTCTTCTACCCAACGTACTTCTAAGTTCATTTTATGCATTCCCTTTTTATATTTATGTCCTTAATCTGTCTGGTTGGGAAGCTGAATAAATAGCTGAATAGATGAATAAAAACTATAAAACATGGGAGTACCTGCAAAAATGCGATGGAGGGTTGGCAAAGCCAAACAATAAAAGTAAGTATTTAAATAATTTTGACATAGAAAAGAGCGTAAGAGAATAAAAGACTTTGATTTAACTCAATAACTCATACAAATATAAAATTATTACTCTAAAAATTATTTTAAATCAAAAAGTAAGGAGCATATAACGCAAGTAAATAACAAGTTTTAAGTTAATAAAAAAAAGAAATAATCCTATGCTTTACTCATGTTTTATTTTTTATAAAAAAAGTCCGCACCTTGGGGAAGAATACGGACTGTAAAACTGAAAATGACTATCTAGCTTATTTCAGGAATTAAGCTCTCTGACTCAATAAACTCATTTAAATCAGAAGATATGCTTGCAGTATAGCTCAGTCCATAAAACCTGACTATTCTACTAAAGTATTTAACTTAAGATTGAATAAAAACCGAATTTCTAATATTCGCCAATGAGGTAATATAATTTTCTTGAAATTTCAACCATCATATTAGAAGTATATTGAGTAATTTCAAAAACTTGCTTTTTCTGGGGATTGAACACCATATTGTCATTTTCATCACTAAAAAAGATATAAGTGGTGTATTTATCCATATGGTGGATATGCTCTTTTAAGCTTAATTTTTCCCCAGAATTGGGATCATAGGCGATAAACTTCATTCTCATGAATTTTGTCTCTATACATACAGTCTTTTACCCAAATTTTAAAAAAATCTAGATAAAACAATATTTTGATGGATAATATGAAATAGTTAACCTAAGAACTGAGGCTACTTGTAAGATATGGGCACAATACTATTAGCTTTGTTTACCGAGGTTTCAGCAGAAGCGATTGATTGCTCTGCTTCTTTAAGCAGACGAGAAGTTTTAGACTCACTTTTCTCTTCACCGTGGAAAAGCACATAGTATGTAAAACTTCCCAAAATAATTAATGCGGCTGTGACTTTTAACATAAACTTAAAACTAAGATTTTTTCGTATTATAGTGTTTTTTATGTGAAATGCATCACATTTTTATATGAATTTGTTAGATAAGCTTCACTTTAAAAGCTAATAATAAAGATAATTAAGTTGATATTTCATTTAAATTAATCAGTCTTAATTTTTACAATGGGTTTCTTTCAAAAATTAGATGACCATTCATTGTATCAAGAAAATTTTGAAATTAACTTCATCTCAATATTAAGTTATTAATTTATATATTTAAATTAATATTTTAAAAAGAACCCTCCAAGTTAGTTCACTATAAAATTAAAAAAATGATATGCAAAAAATGCATAATCAACTTGATAAATGCATTAGAAGTGAAGCATTTCGAAATCTAATATGAATTATCTTCTTTACTAATTCGAAGTTTAATGATGAACGCTGAAATTACCACCCGTATTGAGAAGGATCTTATTGGTTATAGAGAGATCAATAATAACGACTACTACGGAGTTCAAACATTACGTGCTCTAGAAAACTTTAATTTAACTCAAAGCAAGGTCGGAAATTTCCCTCACCTTATTAAAGCTTTAGCAATGGTAAAGCTTGCTTGTGCTGAAGCGAACTATAATCTTAAAAGCTTAGATCAGACTAAATTTGAAGCGATTGAATATAGCTGTAATCAACTTATTCGTGGTAATTTTCACGACCAGTTCCCAATTGATATGATGCAAGGCGGTGCTGGTACTTCAACCAATATGAATGCAAATGAAGTATTAGCAAACGTCGCTTTAGAATATATGGGACACGCAAAAGGCCAATATCAATATTTGCATCCTAATAATGACATTAACATGTCACAGTCAACAAATGACGTGTACCCTACTGCGATTCGCTTAGGTTTGTTATTAAGCTTAGATGAACTAAATCTTCCTTTTAACAACTTAATCTTAAGTTTCCGCAATAAATCTCAAGAATTTGCTCATATTCTAAAAATGGGCCGTACACAGTTACAAGACGCTGTGCCAATGACATTAGGTCAAGAGTTTGGTGCTTTTGCAGTAACTTTACAAAAAGACCTTGAACAAATTAACACGCTTATTCCAAATGTTTTAGCGTATATGAACCTTGGTGGCACGGCGATTGGTACGGGAATTACTACTGAATATAGTTACCGTGAACTTGCGATTCAAGCACTTGGAAAAATTTCTGGTAAGAAAATTAAGTCTGCTCCTGACTTAATCGAAGCAACTTCAGATATGGGTGACTTTGTTCTTTTATCTGGTTTATTAAAGCGTACCGCAACTAAACTTTCAAAAATTGCCAATGACTTGCGTTTACTTTCAAGTGGTCCACGTACTGGTATCAATGAAATTAATTTAGAAGCTCGCCAACCGGGTAGTTCGATCATGCCGGGTAAAGTAAACCCTGTTATTCCGGAAGCGATGAACCTTGCTTGTTTCCAGATCATTGCAAATGACTTGGCTGTAACTTTGGCTGCTGAAGCGGGCCAATTACAGTTAAATGCAATGGAACCACTTATTGCATTCAAACTGTTTGAATCTATGGATTTGCTTGGTAAGGCAATGGCAATGTTCCAAAGTAAGTGTATTGATACAATTACGGCGAACCCTGAGCATTGTAAGGCTTTGGTTGAAAACTCGATTGGTATCGTGACTGCACTTAACCCATATCTAGGTTATGAAACTACAACTCGTATTGCTAAAACTGCAAACGAAACTGGACAAAGCGTATTGGCACTCGTTCAGAACGAAGGCTTATTATCAGCACAAGTGCTTGATGATATCTTGTCGATTAATAATATGGTTAAACCAAAAATGTCGGCTTAATTCCTGAAATAAAAAAGGAGCTTTTATAAGCTCCTTTTTTATTTGTTCTATAACTTTTAAAAACTAAAAGTTGTAGAGAACTGAGCTGTACGTGGGTTACCTAAGAATAGATAGTCATCACCCATAAATGCACCTACATCACGCCAATATTTCTTATTAAACAAGTTATCAATATTGAATCTAAAAGTTGTGTCATGCCCAGCAAAATTTGTTTTATAGGCCGCACCAATATTAAAAACGCTGTAACCGCCTACTTTTGCAGTTCCCTCTTTGTTTGCATATTTACTGCTACTGTATTGCATACCACTCAATAATCTTAACCCTTCAACTGACGGAACTTTATAAGATAACTGTGCAGTTGCGCGTACTTTCGGTACATTTTGAGTTTGATGACCTTTGTAGCTGTCATTATCAATATCAACTAGACGAGATTTGGTATAGGTAATACCTGAACTTACATCGAGTGTATCAGTTAAAGCACCTGTTAAACCTAATTCAATACCTTGATTGTGTTGTTCACCTTGTGAAACAAAATCGAAAGTTCCTTCTGCATTCACTTTGCTATATTGATTGTCTTGTTTTAAGTCAAAAATAGCTGCTGTTACTAAGAAGTTCCGAATTTGTTGCTTAATACCAACTTCATATTGTTCAGAGTTTTTAGGAGATAGAACTTCTAGAGCATTATTAGCGAACCACGGTGCTTCACCACCATCTGATAATCCTTTGGCATATGAAGCATAAAGATTAGTCTTAGCAGTTGGGCTATACATAAGCGCTAATTGCGGTAAGAACTTATTTAAATCGGTGTCTCGGCTTTGCTGTCCATCTGACGTATAGGCTTGCTCATCAAGATGAATAAGCTTCCCACCCAATAAAGTTGACCACTGATCGTTAAATTGAACTCGGTCAGATAGAGTAAATGCAGTCTGATCACTTTCTAGCGCTTTGTAACGATCACCTAGGCTTTCCGATGACGGACTATAGTCAATTGTATCTTGATAAATATTGCCTGTTCCTACCGCTACATTCAGTGGTGTATGGTGCTTTAAGGTTTTATATGTACGTTGTAATTCGAAAGCGATTTGATGCTGGATATTAGCAGTGTTGAATTGACCATTTAATCCAGCAGCGAACTGGTTAGTAATACGTGTATCATCTGGGCTGCGGAAGTCATAAATGTCATAATTTCCGTGTTTATCAAAAGTATTGCCCAAACCAGAATATTCACAAATATCGTTATAACATCCCCATGGGAAAGCACTATTATCATCAATCACAACACGGCTTTGCGATGCACTTAAGCTAGCATTCCATTGATCATTAAATGCATATTTATATTTCAAACTTGCATTTACACTGTTATTTACAACAGGTTTACTCCAAGACTGATAACCCAATAAACGGTCTTGATCTACATTTGTTGGTACTTCTTGCCCATCAAGCAGTTGATAACCTGGTACTGAACGTTGACTTTGATGCTGAGCTTCAATATCAAACAATAATTTAGAACGATCATTAATTTTCCAGTCTAAAGCAACTGAACCAAACTCTCGTTTACCATTTGCGTGATCAACATTTGGATGGATGCTTTCATGGGCTAAATTGATTCGATAACCAAAACTATCATTAACAAAGCCGCCGACATCTGTTGCCAGTGTATAGCCGCCTTCTGAATTTGCATCTACAGTAATGTTTTTAACATCGGCAGGTCTTTTGGTGACATAGTTAACAACACCACCTGGTGTCGACATTCCACTTTGAATTGCAGAAATGCCTTTTAAGATTTCAACTTGTTCTTTATTTTCTAAAGCCACATTTTGTTCGCCACGTATAGTATGGCCATTAATAAGATAACTTGAGCCTAAATCAAGCGCAAAACCACGTGCTACAAAATTTGGATAGTAGCCAATTGCAGCGTAGCCATCCCCTAACGAAGAATCGTTTTTAATAACATCAGTTAAAGTTTTTGCGTGTTGGTCTGCTATACGCTCAGAGGTAATGGTTGTAATAGATGCAGGAACTTTCTTTAAATCATCAGTTTGAAAACCTGATAAATTAACTTTCTTTGATGTGTATAGCGCATCATTATTTTGTGTAGCGTTCACAGTAATGGTTGGGAGCTGCGAAACCTCCGCTTCATTTGCATAGACGACAGATGTTATGAGTGCAATAGATGAAGCCAATGCTGTTTTAGAGCATGTCATGAAGTGAAGATTTAACGAACGTCTTTCCATTGAATAACTACCTGCCATACCGTGCATAATTCTAAAGCGCTAGAAATGAGTGCGGAGTCTATTTTTAGCCACGCAAGAATACAGCTACATATATTGAGAAACAATACATTCTGTACTTTTTCGATTAAGTGTATTTGATACAAATTTTATGAACTTATCATTATATAAATTTCATTTATTTTATTAGGAATTGACACTATAACTTTTTAAGTATTACCAAATATTCAAAATAAACTTAAGCTCGAAATGAAACTTAAAAGGAGAAATAAAATAGAAAAGTACCGTTGTAAATTAGCTCACTGATTTTAAATAGAATTAATTATTAAGTTAAATGAAAGGAAGTGTTCGATCATTGGTAAAAATCTCTTTAAATCGAACAAAAGGACGTAATCTTACTAGTAACGAATTTTAAAATTAGAAAAAATGAATGGTTAGGAATTTAAGGAAGTGCTCAGGATTGGGTGATATTTAAAGTTTCATTCTATTTTCTATCCAGCATATCTAAAAATTCCTCATTTTTGTCTGCAAAATGATGGAAGAAATATGACATACACTCAGGAAGAAAAACGTAGCAGAATACGTGGGATTGTAGGCGCAGCCTCTGGTAATTTAGTTGAATGGTTCGACTTTTATATCTATGCAGTATTTGCTGCCTACTTTACTCAAGCATTAACAGCACCTGATATGGATAGTACGACTAAATCTATCTATGTGTGGGGCGTATTCGCTGCAAGCTTTTTTATGCGTCCTATTGGTAGTTGGGTATTTGGACGAATTGCAGACCGGCATGGTCGGAAAAAGTCGATGGTCATCTCAATTTGTCTGATGGCTTTGAGTTCTTTTCTATTTGCAGCCCTACCTACTTATGATCAAGTTGGCTTATTTGCCCCTTTTCTTTTACTGGTAGTGCGCTTACTTCAAGGCTTATCGGTTGGTGGTGAATATGGTGCAGTAGCAACATATATGAGTGAATTGGGTTTAAAAGGCCAACGTGGTTTTTACTCATCTTTCCAATATGTCACCCTCTCTGGTGGTCAGTTACTCGCAAGCTTACTTGGTGTAATTTTATTAACGTTCTTAAGTGAACAACAATTACATGATGGTGGATGGCGTATTCCGTTTGTTATTGGTGGTATTGCAGCAATCTTATCTTTGCTTGCACGTAGTCGTTTAGAAGAAACGCTTTCTCATCAAGACAGCGAACGAAAAGAGTCTGGTAGCTTAAGAGAACTCTTTAAAAAGCACTGGAAAACCTTTTTATTGGTGGTTGGATACACTTCTGCTGGTTCATTAACGTTTTATGTAGAGACCGTTTATTCAAAAACCTATTTAACCAATTTAGGGATGGAGGGAAAAACCGTTGGTTATATCATGACCTTCGCCCTATTTGTCTATATGTGTGCTCAACCTGTATTTGGTGCTATTTCCGACCGTATTGGGCGACGCTCTTCAATGCTGGCCTTTAGCTTATTGTCTGCGATTTTTATCTACCCAGTCATGGTGATCGGGATGCGTGCCTATATTGATTCGCCGATCATTATTGCCTTGCTACTTATTTTTATGATGATGTTACTCAGTTTCTATACATCTATCAGTGGCTTGGTAAAAGCTGAAATGTTCCCACCTCATGTGCGAGCTTTAGGTGTAGGATTTTCTTATGCGGTAGGTAATGCGCTGTTTGGTGGTTCTGCACCTTCAGTTGCCTTACAGTTTAAAGCTGCCGGAATTGAAAATACCTTCTTTATATATGTCATTGTCATGCTGATTATCTGTTTCTTATGTAGCCTTGCGCTTCCGAAAAAACCAGATTATTTAGAACATGATCATTAAAAAGTAAAAGATAGATATTCTTCTAGAGATTTTTTAGAAGAATATCTTTTTAAAATAATAAGAAAGTCATTTTTGTTCTGTATGCTATAGCTGCCTAGCACATCTAACTTATTCAATTAACTAAAAGTTACTAGTTTTTGATGTTCTTGATCCGTATGAATCAATTTTTTGATGGGATAAAAAATGGAAAACGAAAAATCCCCTTTACCTGAAAGTATTATTCAAGTCACCTTCTGGCAAGCCTTCTTATTTTGGCTCAAGCTCGGCTTTATTAGCTTTGGGGGGCCCGCTGGACAAATCGCTGTGATGCATCAGGAACTTGTTGAGCAAAAGCGCTGGATATCCGAAAAAAGATTTTTACATGCCCTGAACTACTGCATGTTGTTACCCGGTCCTGAAGCGCAGCAGTTAGCAACCTACATTGGTTGGCTTATGCATAGAACTGCTGGAGGATTGGTTGCAGGTATTCTATTTGTATTACCCTCCTTATTTATTTTAATTGGGCTGTCTTGGGTTTATATAAAATTTGGAGATGTTCCTGTTATTGCAGGTATTTTCTACGGAATCAAGCCTGCCGTTACCGCAATTGTTTTCCATGCAACGTACCGTATAGGTAGTCGTTCGCTTAAAAATAAGTTTTTATGGATCGTCGCGATTACGGCGTTCTTTGCCATCTTTGTCTTAAAGCTTCCTTTCCCGCTTATCGTTTTATCAGCTGGTATTGCTGGCTATTTAGCGAGTAAAAAGTACCCAGAACTATTTTCCTCCGCGGCTGGACATAAAGCCAGTCAAAAAGATTATGGTCCGGCATTTATTGATGATGAGACTCCAACACCAGAGCACGCTAAATTCCATTGGTTGCGTTTAGCTAAACTTATTTTTGTAGCAATCGCTTTATGGCTATTGCCAATTTTAGCTTTAGGCGCATATTTTGGATGGCATCATTCTTATACTCAAATGGCGTGGTTCTTTACCAAAGCTGCTTTACTTACGTTTGGGGGGGCCTATGCAGTTTTACCTTATGTCTATCAAGGAGCTGTAAATCATTTTGGATGGCTTTCACC
Organism: Acinetobacter sp. 22512; assembly: GCF_052044755.1. Taxonomy (NCBI): domain Bacteria; kingdom Pseudomonadati; phylum Pseudomonadota; class Gammaproteobacteria; order Moraxellales; family Moraxellaceae; genus Acinetobacter; species Acinetobacter sp. 22512. The sequence goes on from NZ_JBQENP010000008.1 coordinate 71,217, forward strand.
TACACAAATGATTGATGGTTTAGCTTTAGGTGAAACTACACCGGGTCCACTGATTATGGTAGTGGCTTTTGTTGGCTTTTTAGGAGGCGTCAATCATTCATTACTTGGCTCTGAGCATCTATTTTTTGCTGGAGCACTTGGTGCAGTCATTGTGACTTGGTTTACCTTTCTCTTTTCATTTGTATTTATTTTTGCGGGTGCGCCCATTATTGAATCTACACATAATGAAATTAAATTTACTGCGCCACTCACTGCAATTACCGCGGCTGTGGTCGGTGTAATTTTAAATCTCGCACTATTTTTTAGTTATCACGTGCTATGGCCACAAGGTTTTTCAGGGCATTTTGATATAGTTGCAGCCCTCATTACTTTGGCTGCATTTATTGCTTTATTCCGCTTTAACGTGAACGTGTTATATGTGATTTTTGCATCAGCGTTGGTTGGACTAGCTGTCACTTTTTTTAGTTAACTATTGATTTAAATATTTTTTAAATTCAAAAAATCTTATCAATAAGGCCGAACAGTTTCTTTTCTGTTCGGCTGTTTATATTTTTAACCTGCTAATTGTGCGATTTGTGCTGCTGCATTATCTAAGGCAGCTTGACGTGCTTCTGGGCCGAAAGCGATCCCTTCCGCGCGCACAAAAGTAATATCAGTCACACCAATAAAATTGAAAAACGCTTTGATATAAGTTTCTTGATAGTCTAAAGCTTCGGCTGGTGAACCTTCTGAGTACACACCACCACGCGAAGAAGCAATAATGACACGTTTCCCCTCTACTAAACCTTGAGGGCCGTTTTCCGTATAACGGAATGTTTTTCCAGCAACAGATAGTCGGTCAAGCCAAGCTTTTAACTGTGATGGGAAGCTAAAATTGTACATTGGCGCGCCGATTACAACGATATCTGACGATAAGAACTCGTCCAAATATTGGGTGTTTCGTGCAACATGTTGCTGCGCTATTTCATTATTAGGTTCAACACCTTGCCATGCCAAAAACTCAGCATCAGACAAATGAGGAATTGGTTCTAAAGCAAAATCGTGATGAATAATTTCTGCATCAGGATAAGCTGCGCTGAGCTTTCCAATAACAGATGAGGTGAGTTGGCGGCTAACAGACTGCTCACCTAAAATACTTGTGTCAATTTGAAGTAGTTTCATCGTTTATACCAACAGTATAAAATTGTTACTTGAACTAATTATGTTACTACTATTATGCTTATGCACAAGAAGGCACATTTAGGGAACCAAGTAATATGACTGTAACCATACCTCACGATATCCAAAGTTCAGATTGCCAGAGAGTCAGTCAAGTATTGGCTAGAGTTGGCGAGAAATGGAGTATACTCATTGTAATGACACTCGCATCACGTTCTCATCGCTTTTCTGAAATTAAAAGAAGTATCAATGGAATATCGCAGCGTATGCTTACCTTATGTTTGCGTGGTTTAGAGAGAGATGGATTAGTTAAACGTACGGTTTATCCTGTAGTTCCACCTCATGTTGAATATGAATTAACCCCACTCGGTCATTCACTTACAGAACCTGTAATTGCTTTAGGCCAATGGGCTCAGCAGCACATTGCGGATATTGATGCGGCAAGAGCTGCCTTTGATGCAGCTCAAGATAAACCAATTACATTAGACGTTTAACGTAACTGTGAAGGACTCATACCATAAAACTGTTTAAAGCGATGACTTAAATGGCTTGCTGAACTAAACCCACATACTAGGGCAATATCTTGCAAAGAAAGCTGAGATGACTGAATTAGCCCTTTGGCCTTGGTTAAGCGTCTTTGCATGACATATTGGTGAGGTGCCATATTCATGGACTGTTTAAACATATGAGCAAAATGGTATTCGCTTAAATTCACAACATTCGCCAAATCAGACAAGGTAAGTGCTTGATCTAGATGCCCTTCAATCCAGTCCTGAATATATTTGAGTTTATGAGGAGCGAGCCCACCCTTGATAGTAGGTTGTTGCCATTGAACACTGCTATATCTTCGAATTAAATGGTTCAGCAATAAACTGGCAGTTGTACTCATTTGTAAATGGTTTGCTGAATCTTTCCAATCACAATCTAGCAAGAAAAACTGATAAAGCGCTCGAATCTTTTCGTCATCGTTAAAAACAACTTCGTTTAGTTCAATTTGATTAGGTTCTTTGTCCCATATTTTTTCGGCAACATCACGCAAATGTTGGTCGGTATAATACAAGTGAACGAATTTAAGCCCACCACGTATGTCCCAAGTCGACTCCTGATGCTCAGGCAATAAGCAAAAACGCCCCGGCCCACCGCCGTTTTTCCAGCCTGCAGGGGTTTTTTGATAGCTTTCATAGCCATCTTGAATATAGAGACTTAAAGTGTGGTGATCGCTACAGACACTTACACGATCTTTCTGATTAGACCAAAATGCAAGTTGCATATTCTCATCAAGCACCACAGTTTCGTGAAGCTTGGCTTTAGATTGCTGTAGCTGTTCTAAAGTTTGATAGGCCATGCAAAATTAAAACGAATATCATTGAGCTTAAGTTAACCATATTCAGCAAAATTCAGCTAGTTTAGATCTATAAAAAACGCAAGATCTTGCATGTGCAACACAAGAATATATACGTGAAAAATGAAGCATTCCTAGATACTTAAGCTTGGTAATCGAGGATGAAGTTATGAATATTTTACTCTATGTTGCGGTGGTGTTGATTTGGGGAACAACATGGATTGGAATTGCCGTTCAAAGCCACTATGCAACGCCCGTTGTCGCAATTTTATGGCGTTTTGCTATTTCAGCCTTATTACTGTGGGTTGTTTTACTATTTTCAGGAAAATTACAGCGGATTGCTTTAAAAGATCATTTGTTCTGTATGCTGCAAGGCCTTTGTGTTTTCGGCCTAAACTTTATTTGTTTTTATACCGCCGTTAAATATGTAAACAGTGGTTTAGAGTCTGTCATTTTTTCGATGGCTGTTTTCTTTAATGCTATTAATGCACTTATCTTTTTTAAGCAAAAACCATCGCCAAACTTTGCCCCAGCCGCAATTTTAGGGCTCATAGGTATTGTTTTACTGTTCTGGCATGACCTGATTAATAGTCAGTTTAATGCACAGTTATTGATGGGTATCGGTCTGTGTGCAGTAGGCACTTACGGTTTTTCTTTAGGGAACATGATTAGTGTTAGACACCAAAAACGTGGCCTAAATATTTTTTCAACAAATTGTTATGCCATGACTTATGGGGCATTGGTGATGTTAAGTCTAGCTTTATTTACTGGCCAAGATTTAATGCCTCCAATGAATTTCCCATTTTTAAGCTCGGTACTTTACTTGGCTGTATTTGGTACGGTTATTGGGTTCTCTGCTTACTTTTCTCTTGTTGGACGAATTGGCGCAGCCAAAGCAGCGTATAGCACATTGCTATTCCCTTTAGTTGCTCTAACAGTTTCTACATTCTTTGAAGGATATGTATGGACTATAAATGCTGTATTTGGAATTTTATTAATCTTACTTGGTAACTACTTAATGTTTAGTAAGTTAGAAATTGGAAAAAAGTTATTTAATAGTCAAAAAAATTGTGAGAAGCAGGCCTAAAAGCCTGCTTTTTTTATAAGTAATAATTCATCTCTAGCAGCCCGTTTTAAGCATCAACTCAAAATCTTTTAAAGCCGCGGCTGCTGTGGCTAAAGGCGCAGATGCCCCTCCACTGACAACAAATTCCCCCATTTCTTGCGTTAACGCCCGAATGCATTTATTGGAACCTTGCAGATGAGCAAAAGGATGATTTGCTGAAACTAATCTTAATTCAACACCGGTTTGAATTTGCTGATTCTTAATATGAATAAAACCGACCAGACGAGGAATTACATTTTCTTTTTTCCAATCACGAATATGATCGGCAGTCACATGACTAATTCCTTGTCTTGGAATATCTTGAATTTTTACATCAGCCCCCAAAACAGTATTGGCTAGTATCGTAATTTTGGCAGCAGTATCCCATCCATCTACATCGAAAGAGCTGTCAGGTTCTGCAATACCTTTTGCTTGAGCTTTTTCAAGAGATTCTGCAAACGCACATTCATGTTGCAACATATCATTCAAAATAAAATTCGTGGTGCCTGTAAACAAACACACCTTCTATTTCTAAAATTTGGCAGCCAGCTAAGTTATATTCAAACAAATCAACAGTTGGTAAGGCAGCAGCTGTTGCACCGCTAAAAAATAGTTTTTTATTGTGCTGAGGTGCCAAGTTAACTAATTTTTTACCATCTACGACTAAAGCACCTTTAGATACCGCAATCGCATTCATGCTATGTGTTAAAGCATAATCTAAATAAAAGAGGCCTTTTCCACCTGTTACATAGTCACTTGGCCCTGTCTCAATAATGACATCTGCTTGAACCTGTTCTAAAAACTTCTGCTCAGTTAGGCCTGCTTGATATTGTGTTTTATCTAGCCACTTTGAAGCTTGTAAACCTTCTTGATCAATTAAGCCTGACGATGAGTTACAGACACCCACTAAACGGGCATCAATTTGATATTTTTGTTTATAGTAGGTCGTTCGATTTAAAAGGAGCTCTGCAATTTGTTGTCCAATCCGTCCAAAACCGCAAATTGCCAAGTTAACTCGCTTCATATCACTTTCTCAAAAATTTATATGGTTTAAATCAAATTTCCAAAGAGAATTTCAACATCTCGTCTTTGGAAAATTGCTAACTACAGAGATAGTTAAAATACTATATTACTTAGATATTTGTTAGATTAACTATCTTAATGACCATATAAATTGCGACAGCAAAAACCATTAAAGCAAAGACTTTTTGCACAATTGCAGACGGAATAAAACGAATAGCTCTGCGCCCTAATAACATACCAACTGCACATGCGAGCGCAAACGCACTAGTAATGCCTACTGGATAGTGAAAACCCTCTGCAATATGCATCACAATACTCACTCCACTAATGAGAAAAATAATCATAAGTGACGTTGCCACAATGCTATGCATATCCAAATTTGTGACTTTTCTAAGCGCTGGTACAATTACAAAGCCGCCACCAACCCCTAGCATGCCTGTTAAAAGCCCAGCAATAATTCCGATGCTGGCAAGAACGCTTCCCGTTTTAAAATTCCAGATAAAGCGCCCCGTACTTGGGTTAACCTGACACGGCGGGTTATGAAAGTCTGATACTCGGTTACTAATAAGTCGATAGCCCACTGTAAACATGACCAAGCTAAACATTAACATGAGCCAAATAGGTGAAATCGTGTTAGCTATTAAAATGCCGATATGTGCCATAGGAGCACCAATTAGGGCAATCCAGATTGCAGCGCGATAACGCACAATCTTTTTAAATAAGCCTTCAATGGTTCCTATGAGAGTAGATAGCGCAACCGCCAACAACCCAATCGGTGCAGCTTGCGCCACACTCCAGCCTTGACTGGTCATAAGCGCGGGTACAGCAAGAATACCCCCACCAGCACCAGTAAGACCAAGTAAAAAACCAATCACGATGCCTTCAACGACAAGTAATAACATATCAAAAGCCTAAAATTGCATATACATTATTTGCAGTAGACTGCTGGTTAATGAGTGAATAAATCTGCGAAGCTTTAGTCGCTTCTTAGAGTAAAGATTATTAATCTCTGCTTATCCTCTTCCGCTCAAACACAGCTTTCGCCTTGCGCTCGTACAAAGCGTTGCTTTGTTTAACCTCTTAACTCGAACATAGTTCTCGTCTTGCGCTCGTACAAAGCGTTGCTTTGCTTAACCTCGCTCAGGTTTGACCATCCACTCGCGGCCCTTGAGCATGCCTTGCCAATAAATCGGCGGTAAAATCTGCTCTTTAAGTAACCATGCCAAACGAGATGGCTTTTGCCCATCAATCACCCATTTCGGAAAGCTTGGGAGTAATTTGCCGCCGTAACCGAACTCAGCCAGAACGATTTTTCCACGTTCTACAGTAAGTGGACATGAGCCATAGCCGTTGTATTCACATAAATTTTGCTCACCGTTCAGTTGTGCGAGAACATTTACTGCAACGATAGGAGCTTGTGCTCGTGCCGCAGCAGCAGTTTTGGCATTAGGCGCATTCATCACATCACCTAAAGCAAAAATATTGGCATGCTGTGTATGTTGTAGGGTTTGAGGATTCACGCTCACCCAGCCTGCTTCATCAGTGAGTGTGCTGGCACGAATAAAGTCTGGGGCTTGTTGCGGTGGAACAACATGCAACATGTCGAAATCAGTCTCGACCAATGCTGCATTTTCATTGTTCACTACCTTAAACCATGCTTTTTTTGCAGGCCCATCTACTTTGACAAGTTGATGGTTAAAATGCAGTTCAGAGCCATATTTTTCGACATATTGCATTAGTGCAGGTACATATTCCTTCACACCAAATAAAACAGCGCCAGTGTTATAAAAATGGATAGAGATATCTTTGAGTTTGCCTTGTCTTAACCAGTAATCGGCTGAAAGGTACATCGCTTTTTGAGGAGCACCGGCACATTTAATCGGCATAGGCGGTTGGGTAAAGATTGCTTTTCCACCATTTAGCTGTTGCACCAATTCCCATGTATACGGCGCTAAATCATAACGATAGTTAGACGTCACCCCATTTTTCCCTAAGGTTTCGACTAAACCTTCAATTCCATGCCAATTCAGTTTTAAACCAGGACAGACGACCAAAGCTTTATATTGAATGGGTTGGCATCCTTCCAAAATAACTTGATTATGCTCAGGGTCGAATCCGGCAACAGCTGCTTTCATCCATTTCACTTTTGAAGGGATCACACTTGCCATTGACCGTGCGGTTACTTGTGGTTTGAAAATACCGCCACCAACCATGGTCCAGCCCGGTTGATAATAGTGGGTATCTGCCGGATCAATAATGACAATATCTAAATGAGGTTCCCGAGACAGTAAGCTTGATGCAACAGAAACTCCAGCTGCTCCAGCGCCCACAATCACAACGCTATAAGAAGGAATTGTCGCTGGTTCATGATCACGTTTTAAAATACGTGGCACCAAGCCTTTCAAATTAAACCCAAGCTTATTACCCGCTTCTACTAACAGCGCTGTATCTTTTGGCTCAACTTCAGCCAAAGCCCACAAACTGATTGCACGCATACCAGAGCGACAATATGCTAAAACGGGCTTCTGAGCATTCTGATAAAGCTGCTTAAACTCGGTAACTTGTTGATCGGTAATTTTGCCACTGGTCACAGGCTGATAGATTACGTTTAGGCTATGCCGCTGAGCTGCTTCTTCAATTTCAATCACATTGGGTTGATCTGCACCTTCTCCATCTGGTCGGTTACATATCAGAGTTTTTATTCCTTGGGCTGCAATTTTTGCAATATCGTTGGCAGTAATCTGGCCAGCAACATAAAAATCTTGATTAACTCGTTTAAGTTCCATATTGCCACCTTATAATTGTGAAATTGAGCCGCAAGCCTGATTGGCAGGAAGTGCTTTATCGATTTGTTTTGGGTATGGCAGATTTAAATTATTCATCAATTTAATAAAATCGTCTCTTGAACGATTCTGACCTAAACGTGAGTTATTTAAACGTTCATTGCCAATCGTTGAAGATAAACGACCTTTGTAGTCGTGTCCTGGATACACAATAGTCTCGTCAGGTAGGCTGAAAAGTTGCTTATGAATACTGTCATAAAGTGTGCCTGCATTACCTTGTTGGAAGTCAGTTCGACCGCACCCATCAATTAATAATGCATCACCAGTGAAAACAATGTTTTCAACCAAATAACTCGTACAAGCATTGGTATGACCTGGTGTATAACGTGCTTCAATACTGAGGTTGCCAACTTTAAGTATGCAACCATCTGTAATTAAAATATCTCCGCAACTTACATCTGAATTACGGTGTAAAACCGATTTGCAATCGAGACGTTCCCGAAGCAAATTCGCAGCGGTAATATGGTCTGCATGAACATGGGTATCTAAGGTATAGATGAGCGTAAATTGATGCTGCTCTAATTCTTTTGTATAAATCGCTATATCTGATGCGACTGGGTCAATTAAAACAACCTCTCGTGTTTCTTCACACCCAAGCATATATGTATAAGTCGAACTTTCTTTTTCAAAAAACTGCTTAAAGAACATGATTTATACCCCAATAATTTATTTCTTTCCTATATTTTGCAAATAAGATGCCAATTATTTAAAATTAAATAATAAATATAAGAATCAAACACTTAATATAAAAAATGAAATTAAAGTTAGAAAACAAACGCAGCTTGATGTTCCTATGAAACTCAAGTATGTTTCAATGAAACGATTGTGAAACATATGAAATGGCAAAGTTAAATTTTGAGTCAGAACAAGATTTTTTTATTTTATTTGAGCAATTAAAAGCTTTATTCCCAAATGCGAGTCTTTTTTTAGCAGATACAACGACTCAAGCAATTCACTATAAATTTAATACAGACGATATTTCTGTAGAGAGTATGGCAGCGCTTACTCAAGATCATCATAATCAGTATCTTGAAATCAATACTCCTAAAATGAGAAAGCGATTCATCTATCAGGAAAATGATATTTACATCGCAGAGCATCGCATTATCGGGAAATTGCATATTCTACAGCCCGTTAGCATAGAGAATGATATTGCTGATCAAGTAGAGCTAACAGAACAATTGCAAGACTTGGCTAAAGTTTTTAATAGTTGTTCACCAGAAATGACTCGCATGTTTTCAATTATTCAAAGAGTGGCAATTACTGAGTTTCCTGTGCTCGTCCGCGGCGAATCTGGTAGTGGTAAAGAACTTGTGGCACAAGCAATTCATGATTATAGCCAACGTAAAAATAAGATTTTTGTAGCGATTAACTGTGCAGCTTTAAATTCTAATATTTTAGAGAGTGAACTCTTTGGGCATGTGAAAGGTGCTTTTACGGGAGCAATTCGTGACCATAAAGGCGTTTTTGAACGTGCCGCAGGTGGAACACTGTTTCTAGATGAAATTGCCGAGATTCCTTTAGAGCTTCAAGCTAAATTATTACGGGTGTTAGAAACAGGTGAATTTACTCCTGTAGGTGGTGAAAAACCAATTCAAGCCAATGTCCGTATTATCACTGCAACGCATAAGGCGTTACGCGAAGAGGCTAAGGCTGGGCGTTTCCGTCATGATTTACTCTACCGTTTACGCGTAATTCCAATTTTTATACCACCACTCAGAGAGAGAAAAGTCGATATTCCTCTTATTGTCGATCAGATTTTAAAAGAAAGCTCCACTCAACTCGACACAATGCCTCGCCATGTTAATCAAAAAGCCATGCAAATTTTATTGAACTATGACTGGCCAGGAAATGTTCGTGAGCTTAAAAACACCCTTCTTTATGCTTTAACCATGGCAAATGGTAAAGATGAAATTGAAGTCGAAGACTTACCAAATGAACTCTTAAATGCGGAGGATTACGTTAAATTACCCGAGACAAATACAGAGCTTAGTCCAGAAAATGTACAAGCAGCTTTAGAAAAATATAACCATAACTTGAATATGGTCGCGAATATTTTTGGTATTAGCCGTACTACTCTTTGGCGATACAGACAAAAGCATAAGCTTTAGCTAGGTATTTAGCTCATCTAAGGCGTATCATATTGCACTTGGTTAGGTTCGTTAGTTCAAAGGCTTTATATGATTGTCCGTGATAAAAGCAATGTATTTAAATTATTATTTGCTTGGAAAGGAACAATTTTGCCGAAGGTTTTGCCTGCACTGAGTTTTGTTGTACTTATTTCAGCATGTGTGGTCTGGCTCTCTTATTATCATTGGATTCAAATTCCTACCGTACCCGCGATCGGATTTACCATCTTTGGTGTGATTCTTTCGATTTGTACGGGTTTTCGAAATAATGCGTGTTATGACCGTTGGTGGGAAGGCCGCAAGCTCTGGGGGGCTTTAATTGCCAATGCCAGACATATTGTCAGAGACAGCCATGTTTTATCTAATGAACAACGTGAACATTTAATCCATCAGGTCTTAATTTTTAGTAATTTATTGCGTGATCGTTTACGTCAACAAACAGTCGAACCCACAAAATTTCTTGAACATGCCTATTTAAATAACTCTTCACTTAATTATTTAAATGAGCATATTAATGCGCCGCAATTTGTACTCGAAAATATTCAAAAAGATTTAGTTAAAATACTCAAAGATGGTGAAATTAGTGACATTATCTATAGCACGCTAAATCGACATATTGTTGAGCTAGGTAATATCCAAGCAGGTTGTGACCGAATTGCTGGGACGCCTTTGCCCTACTCTTATTCAGTACTTTTGCACCGTGCCGTTTATTGTTTCTGTTTCATATTACCGTTTAGCCTTGAAGCAGCTTTAGGCATTTGGACACCACTTATTGTGGGTTTAATCGCTTATATGTTTTTAGGTTTAGATGCCCTAAGTGCTCAAATTGAAGAACCTTTCGGTTTGCAAGAAAATGATTTACCGCTCGATTCTATTGTGCGTTTGATTGAACGTGAGTCTCTAAGCTCTTTAGGGCAGCCATTACCCCCTATTATTGAAGCCAAAAACAACAATTTACTTTAATAAAAAAAAGAGCGAATCATCGCTCTTTTTTTATAGGCTTAAGTGTCTATTTATGGATGTACGATAATCTTAACGGCTGACTCATTGTTATGAATTAAGGTTTCAAAACCTTGTGAAATCAAATCATCAAGTTGAATACGCTGCGTAATAAAAGGTTCCAGATTTATTTTACCTTCTTCAACCAGTTTAATAGTTTCTTGATGGTCATTTACATAGGCAATTGTGCCTCGTACATCAAGCTCTTTCATTACTACACTATGCACATTAATTGATGCTGGATGGCTCCAAATCGAAACAATAACTATAACGCCTGTTGGTTTCACTGCCGCAACCAAAGTATCTAATACCTTGTTAACGCTACTACATTCAAATGCAACATCGACACCATCGCCATTAGTGATTTTCATGACCTCAGAAACAACATCAACTTCTGACGGGTCTAAAATATAATCTGCAACACCCGACTCTTTGGCTTTTTCTTTACGTTTTGCACTTAGCTCAGTAATGATGACCTTAAGCCCTTTCGCTTTTAAAATTGCCGAAAGCAATAGACCAATTGGGCCGGCTCCGCCAACCAGTGCAATGTCACCAGCCTTTGCACCACTGCGCACATAGGCATGATGACCTACCGATAACGGTTCAATTAAGGCCGCCTGATCCAGTGGAATTTTATTGGAAATTGGATGCACCCAACGGCGTTTAACTGCAATTTTCTCCGACAAACCACCACCACGCCCACCTAAACCAATAAAGTTCATATTTTTGGAAAGATGATAATTATCGCCCGGTCCAGTCGGCACATCATCAGCCACAATATAAGGCTCTACGACTACATGCTGACCAATTTCAATATCATCAACACCTTCACCTACGGCATAAACCACACCTGAAAACTCATGTCCCATAGTAATCGGCGCAGATTCGCCTGAAATAGGATGCGGATGCCCACACGGTGGAATAAAAATTGGCCCTTCCATAAACTCATGTAAATCTGTACCACAGATTCCACACCAAGCCACCTTGATACCTACAGTGCCGGGAGTGACTTCTGGTTCAGGGATATCTTCAATACGAATATCGCCTCTGTCATAAAAACGTGCTGCTTTCATTATTATCTCCCTCAAATCAGGATGTCGTTTTAGCGATAGACAATTCCGCCGTCTGTTAAAATGGATTGACCCGTAATATAGTCCGAATCTTCACTTGCCAGAAAAGCAACTAATGCGGCTACATCATCTGGCGTTTGGGCTCTACCTAAGGCAATGCCTTCCACATATTTTTTATAAGTTTCACCAATTGCTGCACCGGTAATTTCAGCAAAACGTTTATCTATTTCCACCCACATATCAGTTCCGACAATTCCGGGGCAATATCCATTTACTGTAATACCGTGACTAGCATATTCTTTTGCCGCAGCTTGGGTAAGTGCTCGTACCGCAAATTTGGTTGCCGAGTAAATACCGAGTAAAGCAAACCCATCGTGGCCTGCAATTGAGCAAGCATTAATGATTTTTCCTTTATGTTGACGTTGCTTAAATTTTGCAGCAGCAGCCTGTATTCCCCACAGCACGCCACCAATATTAATATCAACAATTTTTTGAAATTCATCCGGTGTGATATCCGCAATCGCTTGAACTTGTGCAATTCCAGCATTATTAATTATGACATCAAACCCACCAAGGGTCTTCTCAGCATGATTTATAGCGGCATACACTTGCTCGCGGTCACTTACGTCGGCAATAAATGTACTCGCATTTACGCCTAAAGCCTGAATTTCTTGCTGCACATCATTCAGTCGATCTTGTTTCATATCAACTAATGCGATGTGTGCCCCTTCTTGCGCCAAGCGCAGGGCAATCCCACGGCCAATGCCTTGAGCTGCCCCCGTCACTAAAACGACTTTATTTTTTAATCCCTTAACCATATTCAACTCCTGTAAATGCAGAATTTCTACATATGAATCGCTCGTTGCATTGAAGCCAAAATGGATTCATGCATGGCTTCTGATAATGTTGGATGCGGGAAAATCACTTGAGCTAAACTTTCATCAGTTGCTTCCAAGTATTTGGCAATCGCAAAGCCCTGAATATGTTCAGTCACTTCATGACCTACCATGTGTGCACCAAGTAATTCACCCGTTTCTGCATGAATAATAGTTTTCACAAAACCTGACGCATCTCCAATTGCCAAAGCTTTGCCATTTGCGGTTAAAGAAAACTTGCCGATTCGTATAGGTAGATTCTTAGCTTTTGCTGCATTTTCTGTTAGACCAATACTCGCCACTTGTGGATGAGTAAAAATACAACCCGGAATCTGGCTACGATCGAGTGAATGGACGTTTGTTACACCAGTGATTTTCTTGACACATATCATGGCTTCATGGCTTGCTTTATGGGCAAGACACGGTGCACCAGCCACATCACCAATGGCATAAAGCCCCGCTACGTTGGTTTTACAATAGTCATCAATTGCCACAAAACCTTGTGGGTTGAGTTCTACACCTAAACGTTCTAGTCCTAGCCCCGTGGTATTAGGCTGTACACCAATTGCTGAAAGCACACGGTCGAAAATAATCGTTTGAACGTCATTTGCTGTTTCAATCACACAGTGGACTTGATCATTTTCAATTTGAATACTTTGAACGACAGCATCGGTTAAGACTTTCATTCCTTTTTGTTCAAACTGTTTTCTGACAAATTGAGCAACTTCTGCATCTTCGGTTGGTAAAATTTGTTTAGCCAAATCAATTAAAGTTACCTGACAACCCAAGTCTTGATAAAGACTAGCAAACTCACTGCCAATCGCTCCCGAGCCTACAACCAATAAGCTTTTTGGTAACTGCTCGGGAACCAGTGCTTCTTTATAGCTCCAGACATATATTCCATCGACAGGAAGTTGAGGAACATGTCGGGCTTTAGCTCCAGTTGCCAAAATGATATGTGGCGCACTTAAAACCTGACTGTTACCTTGAGCATCTGTCACTTCAATTTTTTCTTTCGCCGTAAGCTGAGCACGACCATTAAAAACCGTCACCTGATTCTTTTTAAGTAAATAATCGATGCCTTGTACTAACTGAGCTGACACTTGGCGGCTATGTTGCACAAGCTTTTGAATATCAAAATCGAGTTGGGATACCTGAAAACCAAACTGTCCGGCATGTTTAAACTGGGTTGCAAGCTCTGCTCCTGCAAGCAAAGCTTTAGTTGGAATACAGCCCCAATTTAGACAAATTCCGCCTAAATGTTGCTCTTCTACAATTGCGGTTTTTAACCCGAGCTGGGCTGCACGAATTGCAGCCACATACCCACCCGGTCCCGCGCCAATCACAATTAAATCAAATTGAGCTTCTGACATGCGGGTTCTCCTACACCAAAATTAAAGCAGGGTTTTCAACAAACTGCTTAAAGCTGGCCAAGAATTTCGCCCCAACTGCGCCGTCAATGACTCGGTGATCGCATGACAACGTCGCTGTAACAATCTCACGAACCACTACATTGCCATTTTCAACAACAGCACGTGATTCAGAAGCACCTAAGGCCATAATTGCACCTTGCGGTGGATTAATAATGGCATCGAACTGTTTAATGCCTAACATGCCTAAATTTGAAATGCTAAAGCTGCCTCCCTGAAACTCATCAGGTTGTAACTTGCCAGTCTTGGCACGCGTTGCCAAATCACGCATGTCATCGGAAATTTGTGCTAAAGACTTCTGATTTGCAGCTTTTACAATGGGTGTAATTAAACCGTTTGGAATCGCTACAGCCACCGAAATATCCGCTTGAGAGAACTGTAAAATTGATTGAGTCGCCTCATCAAACTGAACGTTTACCTCAGGTACTTTAATCAGTGCCGCTGCCGCTGCTTTAATTAGCATGTCATTAATTGAAAGTTTCACTTGAGGAACCGTTTCATTAATCTGCTTACGTAATTTTTGCAAAGCCTCTACGTTGAGATCGACCACCAAGCGGAAATGCGGTGCGTTACGTTTTGCAGTCTGTAACCGTGAAGCAATCGCTTTACGCATCCCATTCATCGCCACAGTCGTAATTGTAGATTGTGGTTGAGCAACTGCACATTGAGCAGATTGTTCATTTACCGACGTTGGGTTATTACGATAGTAAACTGCCTCAACATCTTCTTTACAGACACGGCCACGAGTACCTGAAACACGGCAGTCATTTAGGTTAATGTCCCACTGCTTTGCTAAACGACGTGCTACAGGCGTCGCTAAAACTTGGCTATCATCGGCCGTAGATTTAACCACTTTAGCTTGAGTTTGCTGCTTAACATCAGGCCATTGACCACCAGCAGCCTGCACAGCTTTCTGGATGTCTTGAACACTAATACGTCCTTCACGACCAGAACCTGTGACTTTTGCCAAGTTCACATTGTGCTTTTCTGCAAGCTTTAACGCATGCGGTGTTGTAAACAATTCATCAGATGTTTGATAGCCTTGTAATGACTCGGGTACAGCGTAGTCACCTTTAGCTACCTTTACAGGAACTGGAGCGCTAGCTGTTGAAGTCTGTGGCTGTTCTGCTTTTTCAGCAACAGGTGCAGATGTTTCCGCCTTACTTTGCTCCGAAGATGCTTCCGGGGCTTTAGCTGCTGAACCACCTAGTGAGGCAATAAACTGCTCAATTTCTGCATCAGAAACTTGGCTTTCAGCACATACGGCAATAAGACCACCGACGGGTAAAGTATCACCATCTTTCGCTAAAATTTTACGGAGCGTTCCAGCAAAAGGCGCTTCTAATACATTGACGATTTTTGTGGTTTCAATTTCACAAATTTCATCGCCCTTATTAAAGCTATCACCCTCTTTAATCAACCATTGGGCGATCGTGCCTTCTTCCATGGATAATCCCCATTTCGGGATCTCCAGCGTTTTAATTTCGCTCATCCTAAGCCTCCAATGTTTTTCGTACAGCTTGCTCAATACGCTCTACACTTGGAATCCATTCTTTTTCTAAAACTGGAGAGAATGGAACAGGCGTATGTGGTGGCGTTACGAGTTCAATAGGTGCTTTCAAATAGTGGAAACCTTTCTGTGCAACTAGTGCAGCAACATCATGTCCAAAACCACAACGTGCAGCTGATTCATCCACAATAACCACACGTCCAGTCGACGCAACAGACTCTAAAATTCCTTCTTCATCCAGAGGTGAAATTGTGCGAGGGTCGACCACTTCAACCGAAATACCATCTTTTGCCAATTTGTCTGCCACTTCATTAGCACGATGTACCATCAAGCCTAAAGCAATAATGGTCACGTCTGTCCCTTCACGGGTGTAATTTGCTACACCAAAAGGAATGGTATAGGCATCATCTGGAACTTCGCCTTTAATGTCATAGAGCATTTTATGTTCACAGAACACCACAGGGTCGTCATCACGAATGGCCTGAATTAATAGCCCTTTCACATCATATGGGCTAGATGGCACTACAACTTTTAAGCCCGGAACCGCAGCAAATACGTTATATGGTGACTGAGAATGCTGGGCTGCCGCAGAAAAACCAGCGCCAATCATGCCACGTACAACCATTGGTGCTTTTGCTTTTCCGCCAAACATATAACGGAATTTAGCGGCTTGGTTATAGAGCATGTCATGGCACACGCCATAGAAATCCATAAACATTAAATCAGCAACAGGACGTAAACCTGTTGCAGCCGCACCGGCGGCCATACCGATAATTGCAGACTCGGTAATTGGTGTATCAATCACACGTTCTGAACCAAACTCCGTCCATAAACCTTTGGTTACACCAAGTACCCCACCGAAGCCTTCAAGCTCGTTCTCTTCGGTATTTTTACCGCCGTGCCCACCACGAACATCTTCACCAACAACAAATACGGTTGGATCACGGCGCATTTCTGATTCAATCGCTTCTTTAATTGCATTACGAAAACTTTTATTTGGCATCTTTACTATTCCTTTAGTAAGAGACATAGACGTCAGTAAGGAGTTGTTCTGGTTTTGGATAAGCCGCAGCACGAGCTTTAGCAACGGCATCATCAACATTTGCCTTAGAAGCTGCATCAATCTCGTCTAGTTTGGCTTCATCAATTTTGCCTTTGACTTTTTCGCGGAAAATTTTCAAAGGATCTTTATTTTCTTTGATGAACTCGACTTCTTCTTTAGAACGAATCAAGCCAGGGTCACCTTCGAAGTGGCCATAAAAACGGTTTGTAATGGTTTCAATCACACTTGGACCTTCACCACGACGTGCACGTTCAATGGCAGTTTGAGCAGCTTCATAGACGGCAAAGAAGTCTGTACCATCAACTTTAACCGCTGTTAAACCAAAACCTGCTGCACGACCAGCAATGTCCTTACTTCCTACAGCGTAATCATGCCCTGTTCCTTCACCAAAGCCGTTATTTTCGAAAACGAAAATTACTGGAAGTTTAAGTACAACAGCCATATTCATCGCTTCAAAAGTAAGGCCTTGGTTTGAGCCACCGTCACCTGTAAAAGACAGTCCGACCCCACCAGTCTTTAAGGTTTTCGCTGTCAACGCCGCACCAATAGCTAAAGGAGGTCCACCACCCACAATCCCATTGGCACCGAGCATACCTTTATCTAAATCGGCAATATGCATAGAACCGCCTTTTCCACGGCATAGCCCGTCATCTTTACCGAAAATTTCCAGCATCATGGCGTGAATGTCACAACCTTTTGCAATACAGTGTCCATGTCCACGGTGTGTTGAAGTGATATAGTCTTTGTCGGTTAAATTTTCGCAAATCCCGACTGCTACAGCTTCTTCACCACTGTATAAGTGAATAAAGCCAGGAATATCACCATTGGTATTTTCTTCGTGAAGTCGATCCTCAAATTCACGAATATCGCGCATGCGTTTATATGCTGCGAGTAATTGCTCTTCCGTTAATTGCATATCCTTTTCCTTTATTATCTTGATTATTAAAAATCAACCAAGTTTCAGCGAGAGTTATATATTTCGCTATAAATAATAAAGCTCAATTTAATTTAATATGCTATTAGACTAAAAAGTTTTAAATGGTTTTTATGGATATTATTTTTTATTTTTCAAAAACTTGTACAGCAAAAATAAAATTAAAAAATTTTAATACATTTCATTGGCTTGTGAAACAAACCTTTAACCAACCTTTATTAATTTATAATATTAGCTGTGTACTACGCTCATTAATAAACTCTATGTCCTTTATTTAAATTATAAGGATTTTTATTATATAGAGTCTAGTTAAATATTATTTAATATAAAATGGAATTTTATATATGGACTTAAAAAGGCAAATAGAAACTGGTATTAAATTAAGAGGAGCGGATAAAGTTGCTCGCATTCCGATTAAAATTTTACCTACAGAAGAGTTACCGACTAAACCTGACTGGATTAGAGCCAAAATAACCGATTTTGAAGAAATTAACCGCATAAAAAATTTGCTACGCCAACAGAAGTTACACAGTGTTTGCGAAGAAGCGGCGTGTCCAAATTTACCGGAATGTTTTGGTGGAGGTACGGCAACATTTATGATTATGGGCGATATTTGTACTCGTCGCTGCCCATTTTGTGATGTCGCTCATGGTCGCCCAAAACCGCTAGATGAAGATGAACCTAAGCATTTGGCAGAAACAGTCGCAAATCTAAACTTAAAGTATGTCGTGATTACCTCTGTAGACCGCGACGATCTACATGATGGCGGTGCTGCACATTTTGTAAAGTGTATTGAAGAAATTAGAAAACATTGTCCAGAAACATTGATTGAGATTTTAGTACCAGATTTTCGCGGTCGTTTAGAGACAGCGCTTTCAACTCTAAGCTTATCTCCTCCAGATGTGTTTAACCATAATATTGAGACGGTTCCTCGTTTATATAAAGCGATGCGCCCCGGTTCAGATTATCAACATTCGCTTGAGTTACTTAAACGCTTTAAAGCATATTGTCCCGATATCAAAACCAAGTCTGGCCTGATGGTTGGATTAGGAGAAATAGAGGCTGAAGTGCTTGCCCTACTCAATGATTTAAAAGACTATCAAGTCGATCTTGTCACGATTGGTCAATATCTTCAGCCTTCAAAATCACATGCGCCTATTCATCGGTTTGTAAATTTACAAGAATTTGAACGATATACCCGACACGGTAAGCGATTAGGTTTTAAAAATATTTGGAGTGCACCTATGGTTCGTTCTAGCTATTTTGCTGATCGACAATATTTCGGAGAAGAAGTGCCAAAGCCTTTCAGCCGACAAGATGTCTTATCTTAATGATTAGGCAATTAACAAAACTTATCCAATAGGATAATGGTCAAGACTTATAAAATTATTTAAGGTAAGGAGATAACTAGGAAATAGTCACAATAAGAAAGTTATAACTGTTGAGCGGCTACGGATACGCCATTTCAATGATAAAGGAATTTCGATATGGATATGTCAGAACAATTATCATCGCCTTTAATAGACACTAGTCCGTCCTTATTTCGGTCGGAATCCTCATCTCATTCTAAACAATTAGGAAAAAAACCATCACTTGACCTTGAAGCAGCACCTTTGTTTGATCTGGGTGAGGAATGGGAACACTCATTATTTGGTCGTTCGATTCACGAGTGCCATCGCAACTTAATGCATATTGCCGAAGATGCCGATATGGCCATTGGTGTGACTGATCCTCATGGTACTCTACTTTGGACATGGAGTAGTCACCCTATGCGCTCATCGGCTGAGCAAGTACACTTTGTTGAAGGTGGTCAGTGGTCTACTCAGGCAGTAGGTCAAAACGCCATTGGTCTAGCATTAAATACACATTCTGCAAGCTGTGTTTACTCACATGAAAACCAAATGAATAGTGTCAGAGACTGGGTCTGTTATGCAGCACCGATTACCGATGCGAATACAGGTCAGTTTTATGGAATTATGAATTTATCGACTAAATATCAAAAACATAATTCACTTGGAGTTTTAGCAGTAGAGCGTTGTGCTGACATTGTTAAACAAGCAATTCAACTTCATCAGAAAAATATCTTATATATTAAAGCCTTCGGTACTCCTAAAGTTCAATATAACCAACACAGCCTTACATTGACTCAACGTCAAATTGAGATTCTGTGCATTCTAACCCTTTGTCCCGAAGGGATTAATCTTGAAGAACTTCACTATGCTTTATATGGTGATCGGCCTGTAAGTACCACCACTTTAAAAGCAGAACTTTCTCAACTCAGAAACTTAATACCCGACGTTATCGAGTCACGACCATATAGACTTAACTGTGAAATTCAATGTGATTTTTTAATGGCCGAACAAGCCTTAAACCTTGGTTTTACATCAACTACGCTTACACTCTATAGAGGAAGTTTCTTAGCTAAATCAGAAAGTCCTTTTTTATGCGCATGGAGAGATTGTTTTGACGCTCGTTTGAGTCATGTGATTTATCAAATTGAAGATATTGATCAATTATTACGAGTGGTCAGTCGTGTACCAGACCGTGTAGATGCCGTTGAACGTTTACTTGAACTATTACCCGAAGAAACACCTTATCGAACTAAACTCTTAAAGTTGCTCGAATAAAATAAAAGGGAGAATATCCATACGATATTCTCCCTTTTTAAGGCTAGATCAAGCAGAGGCTTGAAGCTGTACCCTATAGCAGTCGTCCAAAGCTAATTCATAATATCGCAGCCCTTCTTCAGCAGCATGAAATGCTTTTTGCTGCCAGTCAGGACGGTCATTACATAAGCGTTTAATCAACTCCATAGCTTCATATGGATGAAGATCATCGTAATGTGCATGAGCGCGCAACCAAGCTAAAGAACGTTTATCAATCGTGACTTCAGGATGATTAGTATAGGTATGAATACCTTTATACACCTGAATAGACCAATCTCCAGTTGCCCATTCAATCGCCAAATTTGTTGCAGCCAGACATTCTGCCAAATTGCCTCGATGACTCATATTCCATAGAAAATGGTTTACAGCATTCATAGCAGCAGGTGGTCGTACATGATCAAGTTCTTCAACTGTTAAGCCAAAACCTCCAGCCCAATCGCGATACCATTTTAAGTGTCGCTCTTCTACCTTAATATTTTGAATTAGCCAATCTCGCGCTTCAGTAACTCCCGGTTCAGAAAATCCAGTCGCTTTCCCCAATGCTCCAGCCATATATGACGGGAAATGGGCGACTAATGGATAGAAATTAAGTAAAGCATAACGGAAACTATCTAGGCTCAATCCCCCATTGGCCATTTCCGTAAAAAACGGATGTTTACTCACCCGTTCTTTAGCTGGTAACAGGTCGTCCCAGAACCGTTGTGACCATCCATTATGCGGCGTAATTTCTAAATTCATTCCATATTGATTTAGAGCAGTCATTGCTAATTTTCCTATTTATATGACAGCAATCATCTGTATTTCACGCTATAAGTCTATCCGAAAATGATAAAGATACAATCGTTAATCGACCATTTGTAACTTTTTTCGATGGATTGGGGAACTTTAGATAATTATTAGGCTAATCATTGAAATGTCGTGATTTTTATCACATTTAACATAGATAAAAATCATTACTTTTTTAAAAAATCTGTATTATTATTTTGAATAAACCACACATTATATAATCAATATTTTTAGATGGAACTTTACTTAAAATAAGTCTCATTTTATGACAACTTCCAATATAGAGAGCATTAATTATGAAGTTGCAGGGTTCCAATATATTGGGACAGGAACAAATAGATTTATTAACCACACGAGGATTAAACTTTGTATGGTTTCCAAAGCAGCTTGAAACGATTTATCGTTTTCAATACCAAAACGGTGCTGCCTATGAATTCCGCTACAGAGCGCCTATTATTTTAATATTATATATATTTTTAAGCTTTGGTATATATCAAGTTTTACCAAGTGAACAAGTTTTATCCTGGTTTAGCTATTATTCTTGGGTTGGTGTAATTGTTCTTATCGCTTGGATTTTATCATTTATTAAAAAATTAAATCAGTATTTTGATTATTATGTAGGAGTTGGCTCGGCTTTAGCGGTAGCAATTACTTTTATTTTAATTAACGTTATTGAGAATGGACAAGATAATGTTCTTTTTCATGCTGCGATGATGTATGCAATCGTTATTATTTATGGTGCTGTTGGTATGCGCTTCTATACAGCCATATTTGCTGGATGGATGGGAGGACTAGTTGGAATTTTAGTAAGTAACTACTTAAATGGTGTGATCGACTGGACGTTCTTAAACCGAACTTACACTTTTAGTAGTTTTTTGGGAATGACCCTCGCCTATGCAACGGACCGTCAACATCGAGAAAACTATCTACAAAACTGTATGATTGAGCTGAATCGCATTGAGCTCATGCAACAAGCGCAGCAGTTATCCTTACTTTCTCAGCAAGATGCACTTACTGGTTTAGCCAATCGACGTTATCTAGATGAAACTTTGGATAATGAATGGCGCCGTGCATTACGACATGAAACCCCACTCACTATTATGATGGTCGATATCGATTATTTTAAAGCATACAATGACACGCTAGGACATCTCAAAGGTGATGAATGTTTAAAAGAAATCGCAATTGCTATTTCTTCTATTGCTGCTCGTAGTGGAGATTTAGTTGCTCGTTATGGTGGTGAAGAGTTTTTACTACTATTTCCAATGACAAATTCTCAGCAAGCTTTGATACAAGTCGAACGTTTAATGAATGCGATTAATAAAATTGCGATTAAACACCCATGTAGTGATGTTTCACCACACGTCACTATTAGTGTAGGAGTCGCAACCACAATTCCACGTCTAAACGATTCTATTTCTGCTTTTGTGGCACGAGCAGATCATGCATTATATAAAGCAAAAACCAATGGACGTAATCAATATAAGATTGCTGTAAACGAAGAACAAATTGTAGATTTGACTTAAAATGGAAAATAACTATTGAGGATAACTTTTGACTAGTGATTACATTATTTGCTTTTGATATTAATCTTTTGAATTAAAATAATGAAAGAATTCTCTATTTAGCTTTTCCATCCGTGGTAAAGCTAAATGTAATCTAGATTTAATATGTACCAGATATTGTTGTTTAGTTCTTAATATTAAATTAAGAATGGTTTAGTTAAGATTAAAACATACCTACTCTAAGCTAAAAAATTCCAGTTCTTCAGAATTCTCCTTTTAACTTCTTCCAAAGTTTATTTATAAAATAGAGCAATAAGTTTTGCTCCATCCTTGGAGGTGTTGTCTGAACAACTTCATTTGAAAATGGCAATATCGAGACAATATTCTCATGTATCGTTTCATAGTTCGGATAAGCCTCTTTTTTAATAATCTCTATAATTTTTTGTATTTCATCTACAGATAAGTTCAAGAATTTTTTAATTTCTTGGACTGTCTTTGATTCAATAGATAATAAAGCACAAACTCTAGTTACATTAACAATTTGCTCTGCATGAATATTTTTAAAGTTTGGATAACAAACAAGTTTATATAGAATTTTTGTCTCAAACGGATCTGTAGCAGTTATATTTTCTATTCGTTCTCGATAAGATTTTTTAAAATATTCATTATTTTCAATTTCTAATAAAATTTTTAAAAGCTCCTGATACCTTAAGGGTCTCTTTAATCCATATTGATAACCTTTTAAAAGCTCAGGATTATTACTTAATACAATTTTAATTTTTTTAGGAAGAAGAATATTTGTATAGCCGCTGTCTAAATCAATAATATATATATCTGGATTATCATCACTATATATCCAATTTTCAGATAGCTGAGAGGATAAAGATAAGTCATGAATAACTTTTATCATTGCCTCTAAGTTTTTAGGCAATAGTTTATCCTTTGACATACAGCCAATTCTATATGTACATTGATTCATTGATATTTCCCCAATTTCAATGATGACTTTGAAAATTATTTGTTTAAAGTAATAAAATTTAAATATGTAATAAACTTATATAAAACTAATTTGAATAAAATTAGCTTTAAGATATAAATATCATGAGCAAGTATAAAATTAATAAGACTTTTATTTCTTACTTAAGCAGATAAATATATTCAGAAATAAATCGCGCGTATTATATTTATATAGAGATTATAAGACAAGGAAATAATTTAAAATTTAATAGAGCCCAATGTGATAAAAAATTAAAGCCCCCAAGTTTAAGTTAAATATGGGGGCTTAATTTACTACAGTCAGAATTATGACTATGGTTCAATTGGTGCAAACGGTGGAACAACATCTGCATTTTGTGCACGATGGCGTAGGAAGTGATCCATTAGGACAATAGCCAACATTGCTTCTGCAATTGGAGTTGCTCGTACACCTACACATGGGTCATGACGGCCTTTAGTCAATACATCAGTATCTTCACGGCTTAAATTAATCGTTTTACCTGGTGTTGTAATACTTGCAGTTGGTTTTAATGCAATAGCGACTCGAATGGTTTGACCACTCGAAATACCGCCTAAAATACCGCCTGCATGGTTCGCTAAGAAGCCATTACTCGTCAACTCATCACGTGTTTCATGACCAAATTGCCCAGCAACTGCGAAACCATCCCCGATTTCAACACCTTTTACCGCATTAATACTCATCATGGCATGAGCAATGTCAGCATCTAGGCGGTCAAAAACAGGTTCACCCCAGCCTACAGGGACTTTTTCAGCTAAAATTTCTAGCTTAGCCCCGCAGCTTGTACCTTGTTCACGTAAAGACGTAACCAATGCTTCAAAACGAGGAACAGCATCTACATCGCCACAGAAAAACGGATTATTTGGAACTTCATTCCAATCTAGCTTTTCAGCAACTTCATTACCAATTTGTGTGACATGACCGCGAATTAATACACCAAATTTTTCTGCTAAATATTTTTTAGCAATAGCACCCGCTGCAACACGCATAGCAGTTTCACGTGCACTCGAACGACCACCACCACGGTAATCACGGAAACCATACTTTTGTGTATAGGTGTAGTCCGCATGACCCGGTCTAAAAGTCTGAGCAATATTGCCGTAATCTTTCGATTTTTGGTCAGTATTACGAATGAGTAAACCAATTGGCGTACCAGTAGTTTTACCCTCAAACACACCAGAAATAATTTCAACTTGATCAGGCTCTTTGCGCTGGGTCGCAAATTTTGATGTACCCGGCTTGCGGCGGTCCAGATCTTTTTGTAGATCTTCTTCAGTTAACTCAAGACCAGGTGGCACACCATCAACAATTGCCATTAAGCCAACGCCATGAGACTCGCCACATGTCGTTACACGAAAGAGTTGTCCAATACTGTTCCCTGCCATATGTACAACTCCTTATGCTTGTTGCTGTTCAAATAATTTTCTATAACGACGACATTGTTCTGCGGTTAAAGCAAAAATGCCAGAACCACCTTTTTGGAAAGTAAGCCAGTTGAAATCAATAGTATTGAAGTTTTGGCGCATAGCCCATTCAGAGTTACCCACTTCAATGACAATTAAACCATCTTCAGTTAAATAATCTGCCGCTTGAGCAAGCATTTTACGCACGAGGTCTAAACCATCTTGGCCTGCTGCCAATGCAAGCTCAGGTTCGTGTAAAAACTCTTCCGGTAAGTCAGCCATGTCTTCAGCATCAACATATGGAGGGTTACTTACAATTAAATCGTACTGGTTTTCAGCTGGAATCTTGGCAAATAGGTCTGATTCAAGTAAAGCAACTTGATATTGTTTATTATGGTGTTCAACATTAATCGATGCTACTTCTAAAGCTTCTTTAGAGATGTCCGTTGCATCCACTTCCGCATCTGGATATGCATAAGCCAAAGCTACAGCAATACAACCAGAACCTGTACACATATCTAAAATACGCTGTGGAGTTTTAGGTTTAGCATTTTCTGGCAGGTTGTTAAGTGCTTCACGCATTTGACCATTTTCATCTAAGCAATATGGTGCAAAACGTTGTTCAATTAATTCAGCAATTGGTGAACGCGGAATAAGTACGCGCTCATCCACATAAAATGGCTTATTAAAGAAGTAAGCTAAATTTAATAAATAAGAAGTCGGAATACGGTCATTAATACGACGTTCTAACAAACTTAAGAATTCTGCTTTTTCACTTGGCAAAAGCTTAGCATCTAAAATCTCTGAGTCTGCTGACCATTCAAGAGATAAGGTTTGTAAAACTAATGCAGAACTTTCTGCAAAATAATCTTCAGTACCTTGTCCTAAATGTGCATCATGTTGACGTAATGCTGATACCCCAAAGCGAATAAAATCTCGAATTGTAGATAAATTTTCAGCAGCTTCCTGTAAATGTTCAGGGCTAATCGTCGGTCGCTCCACTTAGGCGTCTCCAAAGGCAAATTTTGCAAAGTGACTATTCTACTGAGTGAGACAAAGCAACGCAACGCTTTGCCTTGTGAAGCAGTGTTTTACACACCTATCTCTAACAATCACAGCTTAAAATCAGAATACTTTGTTTTAATTAAGAAATAATGAACTTTTAACAAGGTATAGATTTCGTCTATGAAATAAAAAAGCGGTCTTTGAAGTTTGACCGCTTTTGATGTTTAGTGGGTTTAAATCTTAAGTTTTTCTGCCACATAATCCGAATCTTTATCTCCACGACCAGAAAGATTAACCACAATCATGGTTTCTTTCGACAGCTTTGGCGCTTCTCGTATTGCCCATGCGACAGCGTGTGAGCTTTCAAGCGCAGGAACAATTCCTTCTACACGAGATAAGGTCATAAAAGCATCCAAACATTCTTGGTCAGTTGCAGTGCTATATTCCACACGGCCTAAATCTTTTAAGAAACTATGCTGTGGCCCAACACCAGGATAGTCCAATCCTGAAGCAATAGAATGCACGGGTAACGGTTCACCAGCTTCATTTTCAAGCACGTAACACGCCATACCATGAATTTGACTTGGTTTACCTAAGGTTAAAGTTGCCGAATGCATGTGAGTTTCTAAACCATGTCCTGCTGGTTCAACCCCTACCAATTTCACATCCGAATCATTTAGAAATGCTGTAAAGGCACCGATTGCATTTGAACCGCCACCAACACATGCGACAACATAATCTGGGTTTTTACCAAAACGATGATGCGTCTGCTCTTTAATTTCATTGCCAATAATCGATTGAAAATCTCGGACCATTTTTGGAAATGGATGTGGTCCAACCACAGAACCAATCGCATAAATAAAATTTTTAGGGTCTTTTAAATATTCCTCAAACGCGCTATCTACAGCATCTTTTAAGGTTGCTGTACCACGTGTTACTGAAACTAAATGAGCACCCAAAATTTTCATTTTGACCACATTAGGGTGTTCTTTTTCAATATCGACTTGTCCCATATGAATTTCACATGGAATACCAACTAAAGCACAAGCCGTGGCTAAAGCAACGCCATGCTGTCCCGCACCTGTTTCAGCAATAACTTTCTTTTTGCCCATATATTTGGCAAGAAGAGCCTCACCTAAACAGTGATTAATTTTATGGGCACCCGTGTGATTTAAGTCTTCACGTTTTAAATAAATTTGTGCACCGCCTAACTGCTCAGAAAGACGTTTTGCGTGAAATAAAGGACTTGGACGACCTACATAATTTGTAAAGAGGTCTGATAGTTCATTTTGAAATTCTGGTGTATGGCGAATTTCCTCATAAGCAACATTAATTTCATCCATTGCTTCTTTTAAATGCGGAGGAATAAATTGGCCTCCATATTCACCAAAAAATCCCTGTTCATTTGGCAAAGCAATACCATTAATTTGATGTTGCATATCATCCCTCTTTTTAAATTATTAAAGTTATCAAGTTTATCGAGAAAGGTAGCGTGTTAAGTCCTCAATGCCTTTTAGGGTCATTGGATACATATGGTTTTCAAAAATCTCTTTAATCCAACCAATGGTTTGAGTGTAATGCCAATACCCTTCAGTTTCAGGGTTTAACCATGCTGTTTTATCAAAATGTTGACGTAGGCGACGTAACCAAACCTCACCTGTTTCATCATTCATATATTCAACCGAGCCACCTACCGATTTCAGCTCATACGGTGCCATACTGGCATCACCCACCACAATTACACGATAGTCGCGTCCGTAAGTATGGAACAGATCCCACGTATTCATGCGGGTTGCTGTTCTTCGGTAGTTATCTTTCCAAACATAGTCATAAAGACAGTTGTGGAAATAAAAGTACTCAAGCGTTTTGAATTCGGTTTTAGCTGCGCTGAAAAGCTTTTCACATTGGGCAATGTGTGCATCCATCGAACCACCCACATCGAACAACATCAGTACTTTGATTCGATTGCGACGCTCTGGCACCATCTGAACATCCAAGATACCTTGTTTGGCTGTTTCTCGAATAGTTCCATCAACGTCTAACTCTTCAGCTGCGCCTTGGCGAGCAAATTTGCGTAAACGTCGTAACGCAATTTGCATCTGACGAGTTCCAAGAACTTGGTCATCATCTAGATTTTGGTATTTCCGCTGTTCCCAGACTTTAACCGCCGAACGTTTACGCCCCGGCCCACCAATTCTGACGCCTTCTGGATGGTCACCAAAAGCTCCAAAAGGTGAAGTTCCACCTGTGCCAACCATACGGTTACCACCTTGGTGTTTCTTATGCTGTTCGCGTAAACGCTCTTCTAGCATTTTCATCAGTTCTTCTAAAGAACCTGCTTTTTGAAGTTCAGCTCTTTGCTCTGGTGTTAAATGCTTTTCGAGAAGTTCTAAATCGAACCAGTCTTTTGGTAATTTATGAACTTGCTTAAGCAACTCATCGATATCAAAAGTTTCAATGCCATCAAAGTAATCTTTCATGGCACGATCAAACTTATCAAAAAATCGCTCATCTTTAACTAAAATAGTTTTAGCAAGCTGATAGAACTCTTCTTGGTCGGCAAAAACCAAACCTTCACTCACCGCACGGTTTAGATCAATGAGTTCACGAGTGGTAACTGGAACACCATATTTACGTAAGGTGTAAAATAACCGCACAAACATGGGTTACTCCCTCCCTTAACGTCGAGACATGAAAGCCAAGCGTTCGAGAAGTTGTACATCTTGCTCGTTTTTGATGAGAGCACCATATAAAGGTGGAATAGCTTTAGAGGTATCTCGATTACGTAATACATCTTCAGGCATATCATCTGCCATGAGCAAGCTTAACCAATCAATTAACTCAGAGGTTGATGGTGGTTTCTTCAAATTAGGAATTTCACGTAGTTTAAAGAAAACCTGTAAAGCTTCGTTCACCAATGTTGCAGAGATATTTGGGAAATGAACCGCAATGATTTCTCGCATTGTGGCTTCATCTGGAAACTCAATATAGTGGAAGAAGCAACGACGCAAGAAAGCATCTGGCAATTCTTTTTCATTATTTGAAGTAATAATTACAATTGGGCGTTGCGTTGCCGTAATTGTTTCATTCGTTTCATAAACATAAAAAGACATTTTATCGAGTTCATGCAACAAGTCATTTGGAAACTCGATATCGGCCTTATCAATTTCATCAATTAATAATACGCAACGCTCTTCACTGGTGAAAGCTTCCCACAATTTACCGGGTTTAATATAGTTCTTAATATCGTAAACTCGGTCATCACCTAACTGGCTATCTCTTAAACGAGAAACTGCATCATATTCATACAACCCTTGCTGTGCTTTAGTTGTAGATTTGATATGCCAAGTAATCAGTTTTAAACCTAAACTTTGTGCTACTTGTTCAGCAAGTAAAGTTTTACCCGTGCCCGGTTCACCCTTAATCAGTAAAGGCTTTTGCAAAGCACGAGCTGCTTTTACAGCAAGCTTAAGACTATCAGTCGCGATATATTGATCTGTACCGGTAAAATGTTGGGTATCAGCAGACATGTAAAGACCTTATTTTTCTATTTCAATGGTTAGATGGAACGCATGATTTTGTTTGTTGAATATTTTGACCAACAATATCCAATTACCAAACCTAGACCAACTACAAACAGAATTAAAGATAAATTTGACCAAATCAACGGACTATCTTTAGTTAAAACACCAAAAAGGAGTCCAAAAATAGCAGGTGCTACAGATGCATTCGGTCCTTCAGACACTGTTGGTGTAACTAAAATAGCAAATACAATCAGCCAGCTAATTGCACCAAAGGTGGTAGGAAGTCGGCGCATTAATCGCCACCAACACCACAAAGCAATAATAGCGCCTATTCCATAAGCTGTTAAAGCAATAACACCTTCAGGAATAACATCCAAAAAAGAGAATAATTGATTCATTATTCTAGTTTGATCTTCACGCACCACGTAAGCCCTCTGGTTCAACTGCATTCGGGTTAATTAACCCTTCTGGCGGCATCTGAATAAAGAAACCTTTTGTTTGTAATGAGTCTAAAACATGTAAAACATTAACACGCGCCAATTTACGTGTTGGAGCCAACTCTAAATGCATGACAAACGTTGCACGACCAAACGCTTGTAAAACAGCTTCAGGAACATTTTCAAACGGATCAGCTTGTTCCGTATTGTCAGGATAGTTTGGACGAGCAATATACATGTACATTTCATCTTTTTTGCTCGATCTATAAATATCACAGTGCATTTCAAATCAACTCTTGAACTAAGGACAGCATACATGAAAAAAAACGACACACACACGCAGGTTTGTTTACGCATCAGTCGTTTTTTTAATTCTTGAGAAATATTAACCTACAACATTGATTAAGGTCGATAATAACTTTGTTCCAAACAGGAGTTATATTTCACAAAAATAATATAAGTTTTTGATTTTAAATATTAAAACACAAAATCTATTTTATTAAAATAAAAGCAGTTCTTGGATTTTAAAAAAGTATTCATCATCAAAGATTTGATAATAGTGTTCTTGCAAGATTTATACTTAAGCTATCAAAATAATAAATTTCTTTTTCACCTATTTAAGAATACACACTTGAGTAAAACTTTTAACTACTTCACTACACATCACCAGACGTTACTTAACTCGTTTAATAGCGAGATATGTTTCAATAATAAGTATATTGTTCATAGATATGGAGGACGAAATTATGCCTCGTGGTGATAAAACTGCTTATACAGCAAAGCAAAAACGTCAGGCCAAACATATTGTTGAGAGTGAAGTAGATAGAGGCCATTCTCAAGAAGAAGCCGAACGAATTGCATGGTCTACCGTCAACAAACAAGATGGTCGCGGTAAGAAAAAGTCCCATTAATATATAAAAATAAATACTTCTTTAGCCCAAACTAAAGAAGTATTTTTTTATTTAAGGACGTGTTAATTTTTTTCTAGAAGACGCGAGAGCTTTTTATATAGTCATCGCTTACTTGATTTAAGGCACTCAAAATAGCGCTATCATCTTGACTTAATAAAGCATCATTAAGACTTTCCATATAAGTGATGAGTTGGGTTTTAGAAGTATGGGCAAATTCGGTCGTTACAGCTTCATCTTCATATAAGATTACATAACTACGTGCGAAACCGTAGATTAGGTAAACTGCTGCTTTTTCTTTTGTATCTTGAGATTCTTTAAGAGACTGCTCACATGCATTTTTTAAGTCTTTAAATGCATCTGTACCAGTAGATTGATTTTTGAAAGATAAAAGTATTGTTTGGAAGTTCATATCCATATTCCACTCAAAAAGTAAAGCTACAGAACAAGATAGAACCTGTCAAATAATATCCTGATTAATATAAATTTAATTGTAAATAAATTTATATTTAATTTCTTTTAACTCACAATATATCATGCAATAAAAAACCACTCTTTTTTAAGAGTGGTTTAGTTAAAACAATCATTCATTAGAAGCTTATTTCAATTGTAATCGTGGTACCGGAGTGCTCAATATCAGTTGAGACATTAAAACCTCTGCTTCTAAGCTCCTCTTCAACCAGTGTAAGATGATCAGGGCTTATAGCATCAACAGGAAACCAGAAAGTTGCTTTTCGTTTCCCCTCCTTAGATTCAGACTCAGTACCAGTTAAAATTTTTTCCAATATGACGTCTTGATTTATTTTAAAGTTTTTAGCGTTTTGACGAGCTTGTTCAGCATTAAAGTTGTTAAGCATATTTATCTCTCTAATTATTAATTTATCTAATTTTATATCATAAAAACGCTATATAAGTTTTAGTGTTGTGTAGTTAAAACCAATCAGAGATATAGGTTTATTGATTGAATAAACTTTCCACCCATTCGATAAATTTTCTGGCATTTCTATTTTTAAGATCCTCCTTATTTGGAATGTAGTAACACAGCTTTGATTGAACAGCTTTAGTTTTAAACTCCCGTAAAAGATTTGCCTTAACAAACCTTTGGGAAAGTGTAGTAGAACAAAATACCAATCCATTGGCAGATAAAGCCTCGTGTATCCCAAAAATTTCCTGATCAAATTTCTTAATCGTCACCCTATCTTGGTTCCATTCATTTTCCTCAAGCCAAGCCTCTAATGGTGGGCTTGGTAATGCCTTATTTTTCCATTCTGTCGAAAATAAAGTTATTGGTTCACTAGAACATTTAAGCAGATCAAGTTTGGATGAACCAAATACATTAAAAGACTCATATTTAACGATATCTTGAGACTGGACCAAAGATACGTCGCCATATCGAATAGGTAATGTATATAAGTGATTGTCTAAAGTTTCACCTGTAGAAAACTCAACTGATATATTGGGATGCAATTGATAAAATTCATTTATGGAAGGAATTAGCAGCATTGCAGCTAGTGAAGACGTACTAGCGACTCTCACTACGTTTCCATTTACTGTTATTTCATCTAGTGCATCTTCAATCTTACGAAACCCCTCAGAAATTGCTGCAGCAAGTCTTTGCCCTGTCGTTGTAAGCGTTATTTTCCTTACCTGTCGATGAAATAAATCAACATTTAATCTGCTTTCTAGATTCGCAACATGATGTGAAATTGCAGTCGGTGTAAGCGAAAGTTCTTCAGCAGCCAACTTAAAACTACCCAATCGAGCGGCTGATTCAAATGCTTTAAGTGCTTGCAAAGAAACTTGCATGCTTCCTCCCCATTTACATTTATGAATGAATTAAAATCATCTATAAATGTAATTTTCTCGTTTGTCTACTTATGTTTTAAAACTCAAAATAAATTAAATCCTAACCTTTTTGGAATTAATGATGAGTAAAATATTACATATAGATGCTAGTGTCAGAGCTGCGATTAACCCCAACTCAAATCATAATTCTATTTCAAAAAATATTGCCAGTCGGTTGATCAACTCTTGGAAACAACAATTGCCTATAGATGAGTATATTTATCGTGACGTAGGAATGAATCCACCACCCTTTATTAATCAAGACTGGATTGATGCTGTATTCACACCTGACAATAAAAGGACCGAAGCTCAACGTGATGTTTTATCTATATCAGATCAATTAATAGCAGAAGTTTCGAGCTCAGATATTCTTGTAATTTCTTCACCTATGTACAATTACGGCATGCCTGCTCAACTGAAAGCATGGTTTGATCAAATTATTCGTATCAATAAAACCTTTGATTTTGACCTAGCTCGTGGAGACTTTCCCTTACAGCCTCTTTTAGCTGGAAAAATTTTAATTATTATCACTTCCAGCGGTGAATTTGGCTTTGAGAAAGATGGGATTCGGCATGATATGAGTCATCTTGTACCCCACATTCGTACACTGAGCAAATATTTAGGCGTAGAAAAAATTTATGAAATTACTTCTGAGTATCAAGAGTTTGGAGATCATAGGCATATAGAATCATTGGAAAATGCTTTCCAAAAAGCTGAAGAAGTTGTTTCTAAACTTGCTGATTCATTTAGATAATATCTGTAGATTTTAATACTCATTTTTAAATTTCATAAAATTAAGTTACTTTAACTAAGCCATATCATTAAAAATAAAAAAGCCTACCCAATTGGGTAGGCTTTTCATTTCTGCACCGAAACAAACTTATAGTTATATATTATATAAATTGAAGTTGTTTTTCTTAAATCCAAGAATATACAGACCTGTATGTTTAATCAATTGAATTTTTCTCATTATATAAGTTAATTTAATTCATTATTGAAATTTCAAATTATATTTACTTTATTACATTATTTTATGAATTTTATTAGACTAAATAATTCTTTAGATAAACTACAGAAAATCTATTTTTTGTATACTTAGATATTATAATTAGCTCATTTTAAATAGTAATTAATTAAAAATTTAACAGAATGGTTATGCTTTAGTTAAAAAGGCTCATCATATGATGAGCCTTTAAATTTCTAATTATTTATTGCATTTTAAATAGATAAACTTTGTTTTTCTTCTTGAAACAACTGGATTAATGGTTGCGTTAATAACTCATAACGCCATCCTAATAGATAGTCAGGTAAATCCTGTTCATCCCCTTGAGATAGAACATGTTGATGAATGGCGTTTAACCATTTTTTTCTCAGCAACACTTCTTTAGGAATAGAAGTCTCATTTATTGCATGAGCAAGCACCATATCCATTTTATTTAAAGTCTCTTTAGACGTAATCTTAAATGGTTTTGCAATCTTTGATGGCCATTTGCTTTCGACTGGCAAATCTTTAAGAAGTTCTAAAATCGTTTTGCCGTACTCGCGAACTACGTTTGGACGAATATCTTTAACTTGCGAAAGTTGAAAGCTATTGCGAGGGTTTTTTTCAACCATATCAATCATGGTTGAATTTCTAAGAATAAAACTGCGTGGCTGATTCGTTGCTTTCACAATGTATTCACGCCATTCACTTAAATTTTGTAATTGCATTAGCTGACGACGTGAGTGACGATAATTTCCCACATCGGTATATAGTAATTCGTTAGGGGTTTCACTAATGATTTCTTTAGTTAGACTACTACAGTCCTCAAGAACATAGTTATAAAGCCCTTTCTGCTTAAGCTGTTCTTGAATATGATGAGCTAACTTCATTAGATACAAAACATCGTTAGCAGCATAACAAAGTTGTTGAGGCGATAAAGGTCTAGCTAACCAATCAGATCTGGTCTGATCTTTTTCAATATCAATATCAAGACAAAGTTTTAAAGCACCTTGGTAACTCACTTGCAGGCCATGACCTAAAAAAGAAAGGCCCACTTGAGTATCAAATACATTAAGCAAATCTTCTTGATCAGCATAATGATAGATTAAATCAATATCTTCTCCACATGCATGAAAAATGTTTTGCTGCGCGAGGAAAATCTTTTTCCAAAACTGGCTTAGATCTAATGAAACACCATCCAACAGATAGACATCACCATTTACATTGACTTGGCATACTCCAAGTTTAGGCCAGAGTGTGTCAACCTTAATAAATTCTGTATCAAGTCCATATATTGAACATTGATCCATTTTTTGAAGAACATCAACCAATTCGGTTTGCTGTTGGATAAACTGAAACATGCTTTCTCAAGTATTGCAAAGAGTGCTTTAAACTCTGGTATATATAACATAGAAGCAGAAAAATGCTACTTAATCCTTTATGAATACTCTATTTTTGAACAATTTTTCGAAAATAGATAATTTTTTGATCTTTTAATTGTACTTTTTAAATTTATCTCCAAATGTTCTTTATTTAAAATTTATAAGACCTTTTTCATTCTTATATTCATATTTTATTTAAACTATCTTTAATAATAAAAGACAGAATAATATTTATGTTTAATAACTGAATTTAATTAATAAATTTAATCAAATTGATAGTGCATTCATTAATGAAATAAGCATCGCAATGCTTATTTCATTCTCATACGGTTATGCACTGCCTGACTTAAGGTATGGCTATCGACATACTCGAGTTCACCACCCTGAGGTACGCCCTGAGCAATACGTGTCATTTGTATTGGTAAGTGCTTAGTCGCCTCTACCAAATAATGAGCCGTTGCCTGTCCTTCTACAGTTGCATTCGTTGCCAAAATGACTTCTTCAATCTTACCTTGGCTTAAACGCTGAATGAGATAAGGAATACCAATTTCTTCCGGACCAATACCATCTAATGGAGAAAGATGGCCACCTAAAACATGGTATTTTCCACGAAAGCTACCGCTTTGCTCAATCGCCATCACATCCGCTGGTGATTCAACCACACACAATAACTGATCATCTCTGTCAGTTGAGGCGCAAATATCACAAATTTCATGTTCAGTCAGAGAATGGCAGACACTACATTCATGTATATAACTTGAAGCCTCATGTAAAGCATGCGCTAATGCAAATGCCCCTTCTCGATTTTTCATCAAAAGATGTAAAGCCATACGTTGAGCCGACTTCGGACCAACGCTTGGCAATATACGTAAAGCTTGAACGAGTTGTTCAAATCTATCGCTAAACACTGAATTTCCTTAGAACATGCCCGCTAAGCCAGGTGGTAAACCCATACCAGAATTTGCTTTTTGCATTTTTTCTTCAGAAATCACTTCTGCTTGACGCACAGCATCATTTACAGCAGCAGCAATTAAGTCTTCAATCATGTCTGGTTCATCTTGAAGTAATTCTGGATTAATTTCGATACGTTTTACGATATAACGGCCAGTCATTGTAACTTTAACCAAACCACCGCCCGCTTCAGCATGTACTTCAGTTTGAGCAAGCTCTTCTTTAGCCTTTTTTATATTTGATTCCATATCTTTTTGCATGCGCTGCGCTTGCTGCATAAGCATATTGATATTCATAAACCT
Organism: Acinetobacter sp. 22512; assembly: GCF_052044755.1. Taxonomy (NCBI): domain Bacteria; kingdom Pseudomonadati; phylum Pseudomonadota; class Gammaproteobacteria; order Moraxellales; family Moraxellaceae; genus Acinetobacter; species Acinetobacter sp. 22512. The sequence goes on from NZ_JBQENP010000008.1 coordinate 107,409, forward strand.
AACTCCGTATCTCTATCAAATATTTCAAGTATTATTGATAGTCACATAACACTGCAAAACTTAAACTCTTTCTATTCCCCTATTGATCTTCAAGATCATTGAGGTTAGTACGTTTAAATCAAAATTAATCCGTAATTCTGACACAATAAATCAATGTTTTCTATTGGTATCTATGAAACTATTTTCTATGGTTAATCCACTATAAAGCTTTTATATAAAAAACTTTTGTTGAATTGAAAAAAGTAAAATTTAGAAAAGTTACTGTGCAGCCTGTAGACTTTTATTGTTTGTTTTATATTCACTTAAGGGAACATTCTTGAAAGAAGTATTGGCTTTTTCTATTGAAAGATCAGCATCTTGAACAGATTTGTTTGCATCATTAATTAATAATACAGTTTCACTGATCTGTGTTGGTTCATCTTTTTGGGCAAATACTCTATATCCAACCAGACCAATTGCCCCTATTGCAACTAAAATAATTATTGGTTTAAGCATGACTAAAGACTCTCTTTGTTATTTTTATTAAATTTAGAACTTTTATACGTTGAAATTTTAGACTGATTTATAACAAAACGTAGACTTTTTATTGCTATTGTTGCTTATTAGTAACAAAAAAAGCCACATTAAAATAAATGTGACTTTTCCCTAACTAACAAAATTTAATTAGATTAAATCCAACCCACGTGAGATATCACCAATAATGTCATTAATATCTTCTAGACCAACAGAAACACGAATTAGACCTTCTTGAATACCAGCTGCTTCTTTTGCTTCAACAGAAAGTTTGCCATGAGTTGTGGTTGCTGGGTGGGTAATCGTCGATTTTACATCACCTAGATTACCAGTAATCGAGATAAACTTTGTATTATCAATAACCTTCCATGCATCTTCACGCTCGCCTTTAACAACGAAGGATACAATACCGCCAAAGCCATTTTGCTGTTTAGCAGCAAGTTCATGACCTTCATGAGCTGGTAAACCAGCATAGTAAACCTTCTCTACCTTTTCATGTGTAGATAACCATTCTGCAAGAATCTGAGCACTCTCACAGTGTGCTTTCATACGTAAACGTAAAGTTTCTAGACCTTTTAAGAAAACCCATGCATTAAATGGGCTCATTGATGGTCCAAGCGTACGAACAACACCAAAAACTTCTTCTAACAACTGATGATTGCCAACAACAGCACCGCCTAATGCACGGCCTTGGCCATCTAAGTATTTAGTCGCAGAGTAAATCACAAGATCCGCACCAAACTTGAGTGGTTGCTGCAAAACAGGTGTACAGAAACTGTTATCAACCGCAAGTAATGCGCCATTCGCATGGGCGATATCTGCTAGCGCTTGTATATCTGCAATCTCAGCTAGAGGGTTAGACGGTGACTCAACAAAGAAAAGTTTGGTTTCAGGACGTACAGCATTTTTCCATTCGTCTAAATCACACAAATCAACAAATGTAATGTCTACACCAAACTTGGCAATATATTTTTCAAACAAAGCAACAACTGAACCAAAAACTGCTCTTGAGCAAATAACATGATCACCCGCTTTTAGATATGCCATAGCAACTGACAAAATTGCGCCCATTCCAGAGCTCGTCGCTACAGCTCGTTCAGCACCATCTAAAGCTGCTAAACGTTTTTCGAACATCGATACAGTCGGATTAGTAAAACGAGAATAGATATTTCCTTGAACTTGACCAGAAAATTTTGCTGCAGCTTCAGCCGCATTTTCATATACAAATGATGAAGTCAAAAAAATCGGTTCGCCATGTTCGCCTTCAAAACTACGAGTATGTCCGGTACGAATGGCTAAAGTATCAAGTTGGTATTCTAAATCATCAGACTGGTTCATTAAATGTTCGCCTTTACTGGTCATGTACTAAAAAACTATCATCATTTTGAGTGTCTAGGGTATTTAAGGTCAAGGTAAACCTTAAAATTATCGCTTAGACTTTATTCAACTTTAGTAAATAGTTGGTAAAAGCAAGATGAAACGCTTAAAGTCCCTTGTCTCTGAACAAAGTCAAATCAAGCACCTCTCTACCCGACTATTTCGCCCAAAAACATTGGTTTTGTCACAAAGCACTCCGTTCGAAGTGATTGGTGAATTTAATCAAACCCGTATACGTTATTACGCAGCTACTCAAAAACAATTCAAAGAACCTTTAGTATTCGTTGCTCCACTCGCTATTAATATGGCGATATATGATTTATATCCTTATCGCTCTCTTATTAAATACTTCCAAAATGCAGGTTTTGACGTATATCTTGTGGATTGGGGCCGCTTAAATTTTAAAGATAGACATCTTAACTTTTTATCATTTATTGAAGATTTCATTCCTAAAGCCATACAACTTGTCAGAACACACTCAGGAAGTGAACAAATCTCGCTTCATGGATGGAGTATGGCAGGTATATTCGTCACTTTATATACAGCGCATAATCATCCAAATTATGTTAAAAACCTTATAGTACTTGGTAGTCCAATAGACAGTTATGCTTCTGGCTATATTGGGAAACTCTATCGAACCATAAACAACGCGATTGGTCGCAATAAAAAAATTCAAGAACGTATTTATTCTGGATTGCCAAAACGTTTGATTCATAGCCCAGGAATTTTAAATTCTTTAGGTTTCAAAATTCTTGACCCTAAAGGCTGGTTCGATGGTCATATTCAACTACTAAAAAATCTTAATGATCTTCAGTTCGTACAAGAGCATGCCACTCTAAGTAGCTTTTTAAATAATATGATTGATTACCCTGGTGGAATTAATCAGGACATGTTGTTCAATGTTTGGTTGCAAAATCCATTGAAGCGCGGCTTTATTGAGTTAAAAGATAAAAAAATTGAATTAAAAAATATCGACTGCTCTCTCTTAGTGGGCGCGGGTCGTAGTGATCAACTGGTTACCGCTGATGCAGCTCAACCATTAAGCCAGTTAACCAGTAGCCAAGATGTTACGTTTACTCTCATCCCTGGCGGACATTTGGGTCTCATGTCGAGTCAGGCAAGTGCATTGGAGTTCTGGCCACAACTAGCAAAATGGCTCACCGAACGATCAACGCAAATTTAAGAATAAGGTCATGATTCAACCTATTGCTTTTATTCGGTTGGGTGGAATAAACCCTCTTATAACAGTGCATTTACCAATAATATTATTGTTTTAATAGAAAATTATTATTTTCACTATGAAGGCACTTTGTTAACTTTTTTATAATCGGATGATTTAAAGTAATTTACAATCATCTGTGCACTTTTTTCAGAAGAGGCCTTGGCCTGCTCCAGTTTTGTTACATAAGGATTAGTCACTATACAGCTCGGAAGTAAACTATTTGTAAGCGGTGGAAACTTTTCTCTTCCACCTAGAGTAATTTTTTCGATAAAACTCGCTAACCACATAATGTATTCACTTTTATTCTTATAAATTGGCATTAAGCTGATATCGAGTTTAACTGAACATTTCTTTGCAGGTTTATTTAAACATTCTTCAAAATCAATAAAGTTATATTTTAGTTTGTATGAAGTGTCTTTTATCTCTTGCCGGATAATACTAACTAAGCTATTCAAGTGCCCAATTACATCCTCGGAGAAAAGCTTTTCTTCTTCGAACTTTTTATAAACTTTTTCAGCAATTAGTAAAAATTGTGACATCACCTATTCCTTTAATATTTAGTCTTAACGAATGACTAGATCCATTAAGGAAGTATGATGAATATACTATTACTATGTGTAAGGGTATGAGGGTAGAAAGTAACTATCAGGGCAATTATGAAAACAACATTTATACTATGTCACAAAATCCAAATATAAGGCGAACTTATTCTCAATATAAAATACTAAATTTTAATGATTCGAAATAACTTTAATAAAAAAAGCCCATTTCATTTGGAGAAATGGGCTATAAAAACAAAAACTATCAAACGCAGCAATTATGGGCCATATAATAAGACTTTAAATATGTAAAATCAATGCATCTTTCAGGTGAATTTTAATCTTAAATAAAAGTCGAAAATAATTTTATCTCTGTTTCAATAAGAGAAGCCCATTTCCGTCTAAAATAAATGGGCCTAGTGAATTCCACCTAATCCTAAAATACAAAATGTGATAATTATCACGCTTTGTTCTTTGATCATGTCATTAATATCTTTCTTTTCCATTGACCAAAATTCAAACTAAAGCTGTCTTTTCAGCAAAAGATGAGTCATGAATATGGCTTTTCTACGAACTTTTTGATTTTTTATTTAATAGAAGCAAGTCCCCTATTTCATTCATTATGAGCAATTACAAGGTATTAGATAGTAGTTAAGTTATGGAAATATATATATAAATTTAGTTAAGTTTTTGTTTTTATTGTTTATTTTTAAAACATTGATATATAAAGATTTTATTCATTTTTTGCCCAAAATTCAAACCAAAATGACACTTGAGTAATTAATAGTCATTGAAATATTGGTAAGAAACCTTATATTGAGTACAGGTTCATACCTTTAACTGAGGAAAAGCTCATGAATAAATTTATGGTTGCAGTCTTTACTGGCATGGTGAGCATTGCTAGTTTAGGCGTACAAGCTGCAACACCTGAGCAAGAATGTCAAAAATTGCAAGATGATTACAATTTGATTTATGCGTCAAAAGGCTTTTGTTTTAAAGATCCTGATGCTAAAGAAAAATATGGTAATGAAAACTGTCATACGACAAAACCAAAGTTTTCTGACAAAGAGCAACAACGTCTTGACGCTATTAAAGAACGTCAAAAAGAATTGAAATGTAAATAATTTTAAAGGAATAATACATGGCATATGATGATCAAAATATCTTCGCAAAAATTTTACGTGGAGAACTTCCAGCGATAAAAGTCTATGAAGATGATCAAGTTCTAGCTTTTATGGATATTATGCCTCAAGCCGATGGTCATACATTAGTTATTCCAAAAACACCTGCTGTAACACTGCTGGACTTACCTGCTGAAGCATCAGCCTATACTATACAAATTGTTCAAAAGATTGCTAAGGCAATGGAAAAAGCACTCAATTTGGAAGGTATTGTATTGATGCAACTTTCTGGAGCAGCAGCAGGACAAACTGTTCCACATGTTCATTTTCACCTAATTCCAACAAATGTGCATCATCTTGGACGCCATGCTGTTGAGTTAGGGGATCAAGAAAAAATTAAAGAATTAGCTGAAAAAATTAAAGCAGCTCTTTGATTTTTATATGGTTAAAGCGGAGTTTAGACTCCGCTTTTTTTCGTCTAAAAACTATAAAAAATGAAAAAAACTAATTTATTTCTAAATTTTAAACGTCATAAAACTGTCATTTATTCTTCACTTCTCTGTCACAAAATTTGCCGATACTGCTTAGCAAGTTGGTGAGCTTTTGTAACTTTTTGTACATAAGTCAACTACAAAATAAATAGTTAGCTAGGCATACGCCATTTTTAAATACCTTTTGGAGAAATCTCAATGAAGAAATTGCTACTCGCTGCCGCAGTTGCAACTTTGAGCATAAACGCGGTGCAAGCAGCGCCAACTTTGTATGGCAAACTAAATGTTTCTATTAACCAAGTTGATAATAAAAATTTCGATGGTAAAAGTGACGTTACCGAAGTTAACTCAAACTCTTCTCGTATTGGGGTAAAAGGCGAAGAGAAATTAACTGACAAGTTATCTGCTGTTTATTTAGCTGAATGGGCAATTTCTACTGATGGTTCAGGCTCTGATACTGACCTTAGTGCTCGTAACCGTTTTATCGGTTTAAAAACTGAAGGTGTTGGTACATTAAAAGTAGGTAAGTATGATTCTTACTTCAAAACAGCTGCTGGTGGTAACCAAGACATCTTTAATGACGATACACGTTTAGATATTACTAATATCATGTACGGTGAAAACCGTTTAGACAACGTGATCGGTTTTGAATTAGACCCTAAATTATTAGCTGGTTTAACATTCAATATCATGGCTCAAACTGGCGAAAGCACCTCTGATAGCAAACCGGGTGAAACTGGTAAAGATAGCAAAAATGATAGCTTTGACTCTGTATCAACATCGCTTGGTTACGAAAACAAAGATATCGGTTTAGCAATTGCCGCTGCTGGTGACTTTGGTATTAAAGGTAAATATGCAGCTTACGGTCTAAAAGATGTTTATACCGATGCTTACCGTGTAACTGGTTCTTATGATATTGCTAAATCTGGTTTTGTTGTAGGTGCTTTATGGCAACACGCTGAACCTACTGATGACTTGACTGCTTATAAAACGTCAAAAACTACGCGTGTAGATGGTGTTGATAAAACTACAGATACCTATACAAACTACAAAGGTTTAGAAGAAGAAGCATATGCAGTAACAGCTGCTTATAAAATTCCTAACACTAAACTTAAAGTGAAAGCAGAATACGCTTCTGCTGAAACACAAGTAAGCGGTAAACAAGATCGTAAAATTGACTTATACGGTTTAGGTCTTGATTACCAAATCAACAAACAAGCTCGCTTCTACGGTATCGTTGCTCAACAAAAACGCGACTGGATTAAAGAAGACGACAAACAAACTGTTGTAGGTACTGGTATCGAATATAACTTCTAATCAGTTATGTTTGATTCAGATCTAAAATAAAAGGGCTTATGCCCTTTTATTTTTTGTCCTGAGTAAAAAAAGCCGATATAAAACTTATCGGCTTTTTTAAGATTTATATCTTATTTTAAAAAACCACTTACAAGATTCATAACGTTTTGAATGTCTTGATTTGCTTCTTGATGATCGGTACTTTCACCCTGAGGTGTTAAAGAGTCAATGACCTGAGGTAAGACGGATGCGATTGCACCGTAAACTTGCTCTTTTGGCGCTTGGGCTTGCTCAGCAACTTGTTCAATGTCAGCTGGATTAAATAAACTCTGTAATTGCTGAGTCGGAACTTCGCTATTACTTTGATTTGGATCAACCCAGCTTTGAACCTGGCTTCCTAAACCCGCACCTTTCAACTTTTCTAATGCAGCCTGTAAACCACCTTGTTGCTGCACCCAACCTAAGATTAAAGGCACAACTGCAATTAATAAACTTTGTACACCGCCACCTGCTTGAGGTGTGTTGTTATTGCCAGTCACTTGCCCTAATACAGAACCTAGTACGCCCCCAAGACCACCTTGGGTACCAGATGAAGTATTACCCCCCATTTGTCCTAGCACTGAACCTAAAATTCCACCTAAACCACCTTGACCTGACGCTTGCTGATTCCCACCTAAAGCCTGCTTAGCCAAAACTTCTACAATGTTGCTTAAATTAGTCATGTGTAACTCTTATGTATGGTTTATACATGAGCATACGCGGATTCTTGTTAAGACAGCAAAAACCAAATTGTTAAATTTTGAAAGAGATTTAAGGCCCTTTTACCAGCGGAATTTATTCCAGTTTTCCGGGTTCGCCCAGAACTTTGAATTAAACCAGTCTGGAACATGTTTATAAGTCAATATATTAAATTGCCATAAAGCAAAATCACTATCATATGAAGTTTTATCAATAAGTTGAGTAAAACCTAAAGAACGTAATAACTGCTCATCACTGCGTTTACTTACCACTACAATTCGTTTCGCTAATAAATCTCTTAGCTTTACTAATAATTGTGATTTTTGTACATCGCTGATGTTTTGCATTTCATCAGTATCAAACAATACAAAACCCAAGTCATAACGCTGAGTAAAAGGCAGACTTAAAAGCTCAGTTACGGTAAAATAGTGCCATTGAATTGCGTTATTCTGGTCAATTTTCTGGCCAATACAAAGTGCAGTATGAATGGGCTGTTCGTTTGATAAATCGTCTAGCATAGAAGTGATGACATTTTGTTCAGCCATAACTGCAACCCTTAATTGAAAGATGTGAGTTTAAACTTTATGGAACTACAAGGCATTTGCCATAAAATGCATGCAGGCCTAAAAGATGCTAGTGTAACTGATCAACAGACAACCAAGGCAAATGTTGAATACAAATTTGTATTAGACCGTTCAGAAATTGATCTTCCTTTTAATTTAGGACAAGAACTAGAAATCGAATGGACAGGTAATATTTATTGCACTTCTTGTGGCACTAAAACACCAAAGTCTTATTCTCAAGGCCACTGCTTTAAATGTTTTAAGACCAAAGCAGAATGTGACCTTTGTATTATGAAACCTGAAACATGTCACTATCACTTAGGCACATGTCGTGAAGATGACTTTGCCCATAGCGTTTGTTTCCAACCACATATTGTATATTTGGCAAACTCTAGTGCTTTAAAAGTGGGTATTACTCGTGTTAGCCATATGCCAGGTCGTTGGTTAGATCAAGGTGCAACTCAAGCCTTACCTATTTTAAAAGTTGGATCACGCCGTTTATCTGGTCAACTTGAAACCATGTTTGGTTCTTTAATTGCTGATAAAACAGATTGGCGCAAACTCCTCAAGGGTGAAGCTGAACCTTTAAATATGGTTGAACAACGGGATCAATTAATCGAAGAGTTCGCCCCTAAAATTCAAACTATTCGTGAAGAATTTAGTCAAAACCTTGAATTTAACGAAACGGTTGAACTACTAGAAAATGAATTGCCACGTGAGTTTGTTTACCCAGTTGAACAATATCCTGAAAAAATTAAGTCTCTAAACTTAGATAAAACACCGAAAATTCGCGGTGTATTACAAGGGATTAAAGGCCAATATTTAATTTTTGATATTGGTGTTATCAACATTCGTAAATATACTGGTTACGAGCTGATTGTACGTGCCTGAGTAGATTTAAAAAGCCCCTAAAAATGGGGCTTTTTTTACTTTTCAAGTACTTTTAGGACTGCTTGGACTGGGTCTTCTGTATTTCCAGAAATAAGCTGTTTATGCATAGTTAAATGTTGCATCACTTGAATTTGAGCTGTCTCAACATTCATTAGTTTTTCTATTTCAGCTGCTAAATTTTCAGGTGTGGCATCAGCTTGAATTAGCTCTTCAATTACTTTTTTACCCGCAATAATATTAGGCAAAGAGTAATAAGGAATTTTCACCAAGAATTTAGCAATTAAATAAGTTAACCAATGCAATTTATAGAATGTGACCATTGGTCGATGCATCAGCATGGCTTCTAATGTCGCCGTTCCTGATGCTAAAGCAATAACGTCACTCGCGTTCATGACCATACGACCAATTTTCGATTCACTATCTGTATTTTCTAAAATATGAATTTTTGCTTTTAATTGAGGCGCTAATTGTTCAACACCCTGCTCAATCTGTTGTTTACGAGCATCGTTAATTGCCGGAATTAAAAATTGAATGTCTGGATGTTTGGTATGCAAAATATTGGCAGCCCCCAGTAACATAGGAAGAAGACGCTCTACTTCACCTTTGCGGCTACCAGGTAACAAGGCAATATGTTTTTGATTTTCATCAATACCCAATTGCTGTTTGGCAATTTGAATTGGATTCTCAAGTGGCAATTGTTTAGCTAGCGGATGTCCGACAAATGCTGCTGGAACTTTATATTGTTCATAAAAAACTTTTTCAAAAGGAAATAAGCAAAGTACTAAATCTATACTTTGTTTGATGCCATGAACACGCCCTTGGCGCCACGCCCAAACTGATGGGCTCACATATTGAACTGTTTTTATTGGAAGATTCTTTTCTTTAATACTTTTCGAAAGTCTAAGGTTAAAGTCTGGTGCATCAATACCTATAAACATATCAACCGGATGTTGAGTCCATTGATTGATTAGACCATCACGCACGGCGAATAATTTTTTTAAATCTTTTAAGACCTCAACAATCCCCATCACAGATAGAGTTTCCATTGGGTAATAACTATTAAAACCTTCAGCAATCATTTGAGGACCACCGATTCCCTCAAATTCGGCATCGATTCCTTGTTCTCGAAAACTACGCATAAGTTTCACACCAAGCGTATCTCCAGAAACTTCACCAACTACAATGCCTATTTTAAGTTTTCGGTTTGCCAAGGTCATTTACCCAAGAATTTGAAATAATGCATTCTAGCATAGAGGTTTATCAATCTTGAACTTGATCTATATGTACTTACCAAGAGCAGCCACAGTACAAACTATCTAAAATTACACTCATTCACCATCTTTTAATCTAAATTAACAATGCAATTTGAATTGTAGCTTACATTTACAAACAATAAAATAAATGAGAATTATTTACATTATCCTTAATCTTATGAATATCCCACCTCGACCATTTAAGCTTACCGTAATCGCCTGCGCGATTTGTTATGCGAACCTCTCTCATGCTCAGGACTCAGAGGTACAATCTTTACAGACAATTCAAGTTAAAGCATCAAATGCTGAGCAGTCTTCTGAACAAACCAAAGCATATAATGTTAAGAACTCGAGTAGCGCAACCAAGCTTAATATTGAGGCTAAAGAAACTCCTCAAACCATTAACGTCGTTACTCGTCAGCAAATAGAAGATTTTGGTCTTACTAGTACCCGAGATGTTTTAAAAAATACCCCAGGTGTAACAGTATCTAATCAAGAAACTGAGCGAACTACTTATATGGCTCGTGGTTTTGAGATTTCAAATATATTAACTGACGGCGTAGGTTTTCCCCTCTCAGGTTATAACTATAACAATACGAATCCTGATACTTATTTCTATGATCGTGTAGAAGTTGTTAAAGGTGCTGATTCTTTAACTAACGCCTTCGGTGATCCAAGTGCAACAATCAATAATATTCGAAAACGCCCGACTCAGGAATTCCAAGCAAGTGGCGGTGTAAGTTATGGCTCTTGGGATACGCAGCGTTATGAAGCTGATGTTTCTGGCGCAATTATACCGAGTGGAAAAGTACGTGGCCGTATTATGGGCTATGAACAAACTGGTGATTCTTACCTTGACCGCTATTCTTCTGAGAAAAATGGTTTCGCAGGTATTATTGAAGCTGATTTGACAGATAGCACTTTACTTACCGCAGGTTATAGCCAAGAACAAAATAAACCTAATGCAAATAACTGGGGTTCTCTGCCTTTATTAGATGCCAATGGTAAACAAATTTCATATGATCGTTCATATAATCCAAACCCTGACTGGGCACACTGGGATAATGAAACTCAAAATGCTTTTGTTGAATTAAAGCAAAAAATTAATGACCTATGGACGGCTAAGCTAACTTACAACTATCTTGATACGAAGCATAATAGCCGTCTTCTCTATTACTATGGTTACCCAAAAGCTGACGGTTCAGGTGTTTCTCTAACTCCTTGGGGTGGCCAAGAACACCAAGAAAAACATGCTGTCGATTTTAATCTCGAAGGGAGCTATAAGCTTTTTAACCAAGAACATGAGGCATCTTTAGGCTATAGCTATGTACGTAATCATCAGCAAGATAAACAATCTACAGGAACGATTAACGATAGTAACGTTATAAAATCAACCACTACAGATTGGGCAAGTTGGACACCGCAATCTATAACTTGGTCGAATTTTACGGAAGCCGCAAACTATAAACAGAATATTAACTCCATCTATGCCGCGACACGCTTACATCTTAATGAAGATTTAAAACTTTTACTTGGTGCAAACTATGTCCAAGCTGAAAGTAAAGGTGAAAGTTATGGTTCACCAATGTCATATAGTGAAAGTAAAGTCTCACCATATGTTGGACTAACTTATAACTTTACACCTGAATATACAGGTTATATGAGTTACACCTCAATTTTCCGTCCTCAAACTGGTATTGATAAAGATACCAATCAAGCTTTAAAACCTATTGATGGTAAAAGCTATGAAATGGGCGTAAAAAGTTCATGGCTAGATGACCGTTTAACAGGAACACTTTCAGTATTTAAAACTGAACAAAATAATTACCCTTTACGCAGCTCTGATGGAAATCCACTTAATCGAAAAGTACCAACGAGTGGTTTAGAGTCACAAGGTGTAGAAGTCAGTCTATCAGGTCAAATTACTGATAACGTAAATCTTTCTTTCGGCTATGCTCAATTTAGTATTAAAGATACAAAAAATGGTGGCGAGGCAAGAACCTACAATCCAAACCAGACACTTAACTTGCTAACCACCTATACTCCGCCAGCTTTACCTAAGCTGAAAGTTGGTGCAGGTTTACAATGGCAAGATGGGATAAAGTTATATGATTCAAATGTAAACAGTACGATCAAACAAGATGCATATGCTTTAGTCAATTTAATGGCAAGCTATGAAGTCAATGATCATATTACGCTTCAAGCAAATGGTAATAATATTTTTGACAAGAAATATTTAAATAGTTTCCCCGATGGGCAAGCTTTTTATGGCGCTCCAGCCAATTATACAGTTGCTGTAAAGTTTAAATATTAATACCGTAGCCAATCCCAATTTAGGGATTGGCTTTACTTATTATTCTTTGTTTATGTGTCAGTAAAGATGTCCAAAACTGTAAATCTCCCTGTGTCATATCGTATAAAAGTTTTCTATCGATTCTTGCTAGTTTTCGGTATGGGCTTTGCCTGTATGACGTATTTAAGTCTTGGACTCACTGGAATTTTCCTTTTGAATCTGGACAAAGCTGAGGCTATCTATCTTTCAGCATTTATATCGATTTTATTTTACGTAGTCTTTGTAATTGTTGGTTTCTGCATTCAATCATTAGTACGACTGACCATTGTATCAATCGCACTATTTGCCCTTTTCTTTATTGTGACACGGACGGTGGGTTATGCATAAAGGTATACGTCAATCTATGGCATGGCTACACTCATGGACTGGCTTAATTTTTGGATGGCTCGTGTTTGCCATTTTCTTAATGGGTAGCCTATCTTATTACCGCCACGAAATTAATTTATGGATGCAGCCTGCACTTGCGCAATATGAAGTAAAGCAAGATATTGCTATTAAAACAGCATATCAATATTTACAAGAAAACGCTCCAGACGCCAAATCTTGGTACTTAACTGTGGCTACACCAGAAAGTCCCGTCAACACCATGTATTGGGAAAAAGCTGACGGCGGTTATGGTAATGCCACACTTGATGCTAATACGGGAAAAGAACTTCAACTTTCGGCAACCCTAGGCGGAGATTTTTTTTACCGCTTCCATTACCAACTTTTTGGCATTCCAATAATAGTTGGGCGATTAGTCGTATGTCTTGCCGCATTTATTATGCTGATTGCTTTGGTTTCAGGCATTATTACCCATAAAAAAATATTCACTGACTTTTTTACTTTACGTACATTTAAGTCTCAGCGTTCATGGCTAGACTTTCATAATATTTCTTCAGTCATTGCTCTGCCCTTCTTTTTAACCATAACATTTACAGGCTTAGCTATTTTCTTTTATTTATATCTGCCTTGGGGAATGCAAAAACTTTACCCTGAAAACCCTTATCAATATTTTACCGAAATCCGCACAAAGACTATATTTGAGAATCAATCGATTCAACCTGCTCAAAACTTAGCTATTGAGAAGCTGCTGAGCCAAGTTCAACAAAGTTGGGGCAACCAACCTTTATCAACAATGAGTGTAAAAAATCCAAATACCAATCAAGCTCAAATTACATTTATTCAAAAAGAAGACCGCACTATTACTCGAAATCAGCCTCAAATTACATTAAATGCTTCAACTGGCAAAGTCTTAGAAGACACACGTAATAATAGCCCTATTGCAACATTGAATGCGGGTGTTTATGGCCTGCACATGGCAACATTTGCTCAGCCTTTACTTCGTTTAGGATTCTTTTTCTCAGGCATTTTAGGCTGTGTAATGATTGCTTCTGGTTTATTACTTTGGAGTCTTAAACGCCAAATTCAAAATAAAAATAGTCAGTTTCATTTCGGACACTATTTAGTTGACCGTTTAAATGTTGCAGCATTTGTAGGATTGCCTTGTGCAACTGTGGCCTATTTAAGCTCAAATCGATTGTTTACAGTCACGTCAACCACAATCAATTATGAAGTTTATAGCTTTTTCTTGGTTTGGTTAATTAGCTTAATCATTGCATTAATCACTAAAAAACAGCATTTGTGGCGAACTCAACTTAGCGTTTTTATTATGCTGTGTCTTGCACTTCCAATCTTAAATCTAATTTATTTACTTAAACATGAGTATGTTCAAAGCCTCAGTGATTATTGGACCTTTGCACGTGTAGATGTATTTTTGTGGCTATTTGCAGCTTTAGCCATTTTTATATTTTGCAAAATTCAACCTATCCAGCATAAAGCTGTCGCAAAAATTCAAAAAAAGCTGAATAAATTAAATACTGAGGTGAGCTCATGATTCTTATAGCTTTCATCTTAATTTTATTAGGGATGTATATGTTGTTTATGGCGAGCGAGAAATATCGATCGCCGAAATCAACAGGTCATTTCAAATCGTTAGCTCAAAAGTATTACCGATATTTCAAAATAGCCGCATTCATATTATTTGGTTTATGTGCATTTATTCTTATTCAACAATATAAATTTTCAATTGGTTTTGTCAGTTGGTGGATCTTTGCAACGCCATTAACTTTTCTTCTTATACTTTTAGTTAACCCACTAAAGTCACCAAAATAATCATTTTCTTTAAAAAATGATGAAAAATAGTACAAGCTAAGCAAAATTTTCGTTGCTTAGCTTTTTTTTGCATAAGTAAATCATTATTCATGACAACTGTTTATCTCTAAAAGGAATAAGATATCTGCGTTTCGTGATAAGTGGCGATAAAGATGTCTGGTGCTTTTGAATTTATCTTAGCGGGTATGTTAGTTGGTTTCTGTGTAGGGATTACAGGAGTTGGTGGTGGATCATTAATGACACCAATTTTAATTAGTCTTTTTAGAATTGAACCTCATATCGCGATTGGTACCGATTTACTTTATGCCGCAATCTCAAAATTTTGTGGATCAATGGTTCACGCAAAAAAACTCAATATTGTCTGGCCAATTGTTTTATGGTTAGCAGTAGGTAGTATTCCTGCATCTTTCGGTACTTCATGGGTACTTGAGCATTATTTAAGCCAGTCAACACACTATAAAGCTGTACTCACCATGGTGTTAGGTTTTATGCTGACCTTAACTGGTGTTTCCATCATTTTCCGTACGCGTATTGAGAAATTCTTTAATAAATTCAGAACTAAAGAAGTCACTCAAACTGAAAATGAGCAGTTGGCAATCCATAAAAAACGTAGCTTTATCGTGATTATGGGCATCATTTTAGGTGTATTCGTAACTCTTTCATCAGTTGGTGCGGGTGCATTTGGAATCATGGCACTTGTGATTATGTTCCCGAACTTACCTATGATCCGAATTATTGGGTCGGATGTTGTACATGCAGTATTGCTTACCTTAGTGGCTGGCCTTGGACACATGAGTGCTGGTAACGTCGACTTTACACTTCTGATGTGGTTATTGGTGGGTTCAATTCCAGCAATTATTATTGGAACATTAATTAGCTCTCGTATGCCTGAACGTTTAATCCGAAAAATTCTAGGGATTACCCTATTTGCCCTCGGTGTTAACTTTATGGTTCATCCAGTCAAAGCAAAACCGAAAGCACCTGTGGTACAACAACAAGCAGTAGTTGCCGAAAAAACAGGCAACTCGACTGAAAGATAGTAAAATCAATAGGATTTTTCCAATCTGAAATACCATGAGATGTAGTATTTTCATAATTATTTCATGGTATATTCAGTACACAAAACAACCTTTAGTATGATCGAACCAGTGACAGCAATGACTACACATTCAAATTCCGTTTCAAAGCCAGATATCGACGACGTTAATATTAAAAGCATTCAAACTCTTGTAACACCAAATGAGCTTAAGTCAGAACTTCCTTTATCTGATGTTGCTTCGCAAACTGTTCTAAAAGGCCGCGAAACTATTCGTAATATTTTAGATGGTTCAGATAAACGTTTGTTTGTTGTTATTGGTCCTTGCTCTATTCACGACCCAAAAGCTGCTCACGAATATGCTGATCGCTTAAAAGCGCTAAGCGAAAAGGTTAAAGATACCCTATATCTAGTTATGCGTGTTTATTTTGAAAAACCACGTACGACAATTGGTTGGAAAGGTCTAATCAATGACCCGGATATGAACGACTCATTTAACATCGAAAAAGGTTTACGTATTGGTCGTAAACTCTTGCTTGAGTTAAATGAAAAAGGTTTGCCATGTGCAACTGAAGCACTCGATCCTAACTCTCCACAGTACTACCAAGACTTAATTTCATGGTCTGCAATTGGCGCACGTACAACCGAGAGCCAAACTCACCGTGAAATGTCTTCTGGCTTATCTTCACCAGTTGGTTTTAAAAATGGTACAGACGGTGGCTTAACTGTTGCAACCAATGCGATGCAATCTGTTAAATATGGCCATAGTTTCTTAGGTCTAAATGAAGACGGTCAGGTTTCAATTATTAATACAAATGGTAACCCTTATGCACACGTTGTATTACGTGGTGGTAATGGTAAACCAAACTATGACGCAGGCTCTGTTGCAGAAGCAGAAAATGCTTTAGCAAAAGCTAAAGTGAGCAACAAAATTATGATTGATGCGAGCCATGCTAACTCAAATAAAGACCCGTATTTACAACCACTTGTTCTTAAAAATATTACTGAACAAATTTTAGATGGTAATAAGTCAATCGTAGGTATTATGGTTGAAAGTCACTTAAAAGGTGGACGCCAAGATATTCCTGACAATCTTTGTGATTTAGAATATGGCAAATCAGTAACTGATGGTTGTATCGATTGGGAAGCTACTGAAAAGACATTGCTTGAAATGCATGAAGCTTTAAAAGATGTTTTACCAAACCGCTAATTCATCTTTTTAAGATTGAAAATTAAGCCCTCATTTTTTGAGGGCTTTTTTATTTTTGGATGAAACTCAAAATTAAAGTAAATAAAAATAACTCAAAACAAAAGCAAAAAGGAGTACGGTTTCACTTAGTTCAATCGCTGCACCGACGGTATCCCCCGTAATACCACCAATTCTTTTAATAAACAGATGTCTTAAATAAACGAGACTTATTAAAAAACTAATGATGGCAATAAGTCCTTGCAACTCCCAATACAAAGGTAATAGTAGAACGAACCCAGTGATTATCCATGAAGTTGTTTTAGGTGAGTGATCTGTCAAAGAACGCCCTAACCCTTTTTCACGTACATATGGTGTAGTTAAGAATAAAATAGATGGCACCACACGCCCAAGGCTAGGAACAAAGACTAAAAATAACGTTTGATGCTGTTCAATCAATACATAAACCAGTGCAAATTTGAGCAAACATATGATAACTAAGCTGAGGACTCCAATTGGGCCACAACTTGGATCCTTCATGATTTGTAAAGTTCGTTGTTTATCACCAAAACCGCCTACCCACGCATCGGCTGTATCTGCTAGCCCATCTAAATGCAGCCCACCTGTTAGCCAAATCCATAAAGTCATGATGATAGTAGCAAGCAAAAGAACGGGTAATTTAACTAAAAGACACGAGATAAGAAAAAGAACGCCACCAATAATCAGCCCAACCAGTGGATAAAACAAAATAGCTCGACCATTTTGTTGCGCCGTCGGCATTGTCTTTAGCTCAATAGGCAGAACAGTTAAAAATTGCAATGCAATCCAAAAAGGTGTCATATCCAAGTCTCTAACTGGTCTATATTTAAAAGCAAATTAAATTATGAAGAAATAAAAATGGGAATAGCAATCCCTATTCCCATTAAAGACTTCAAAAACTGAAAATCTATTGCATTTGATAGCACTGTTTCAATTTAATGTAGTCGTAGTAAAAACTAGTTGGTGTATAACGTGCATAGTTACATGCAGATTTGAACAAAGTTTCTTTTTCGTTATAAAGCATTTTAACCAAAGTAGAGCCTTGGCTATTTTGGTAAATATCCCATTGGACATTTGCTGCCATAGGTGAAACTACTTCACCGCGCCATGCGCTAGTTGAGTAATTATAAGTCTGGCGAAGCGGTAAAGGCTGCATCATATTATGTAAATCTAGACTGGTTGCTAGAGGAATAATAATTTCAGCATGGGCAAAACGTAAAACTGCTTTGTATGGTTGGGTTTTATTTACAACCGCATCAACTTGTTGGAACCAGTCCTGTTTGAGTCCTTGAGCAATTTCACTTGTGACTTGATTTGACTCTGTAAAACTTGGACCTTTTTCGTAAAAATCGTTTGCATCATTAAATTCAGCGTAGAATTTTGCAGCTTCTAACGGCATATATTTATCAAAATTGATACCTTTCAACTCATCTTTCATACCACCAGAAATTGAATAGAGCTCATAAATATACGCTGCTGCATCAACTGCACTGGAAATCGTATTTTTCCCCTTACCTTTTTCGGTAATTTGCTCACCTTTAGGTGAAGTGACTGTAAAAGATCCAGTGTTGCTAAAACTATAACCTGTTGTACCCAGTTTTTTAATAAAATCCGCTTTAAAAATCGGGCTGAGCACTGTTTGAGCTGTTTTTTCAGCCTCGGTATTTTTCGATAACTCATCTAACTTTTGGGCTAAATCTTTATTATTTTCTTCAAAATCTTGATAGGCCTGACTAGCATCATAAATTTTTTGTTGGCTAGCACTCAGGGGTTGAGCTAAGTCTTCGTCTGCATTCAAACTATGAAAATAGAGTTTGAAACGATCAACGCCGCCATCTTCAACACTCGGCCCGCTTTCACTTGATAAATTGGTATAAGACAATGGAACAATTTTATCTTTCAGTTGCGGTTGTTGTTTTATAAGTTCAGCAGTGAAAAATTTAGCACTATCTACCGCACGATCCACCCCAGAACTTTGTACCAATATAGAGGCTTGGGAATTTAAAAGAGTTGGTAAGCGTTGTAATAAACGATCTGCAATGCCACGGTGTTCTAAGATACCAGTCATGGTTTCATTTCCATAACCGTACTGGCGGATCCCTTCCACGCCATAACCTAATAAGATATTTGCCTTCATCATGGCTTCTAAATCAGCATCTAATTGCTCACCTAATGGTGTTAAGGCATTTTCTGCTTTTGCCTGTTTCCATAAATTATAAAGTGCCAAATCATATTTCAGACTTGAGAGACCTCTTGAACCGTGACGTGCCACTAGCTCTGTAAAAACTGGCTGGAATCCATTCGGTGTTTGTTCATAGTTTTTTATTTCTTGTTGCGGTTGGTAAGGCGTTTTTGTTTGATAATATTTTGATTGGTTTGTGGATGGTGCAGTTTGAGCTTCTTGATCATCATTATCGTTACACGCAACGAGTAATAGTGATGCGGCGAGCACAGTCGTTTTAAATAAAATATTCATAAGTCAGATGAGTGGTTATAAGAAATGCCAATAGCTTAGTTTTTAGCAATGACAGTTCTATTACACAGGCTAAAATAATATTGTAAAAATAATAACTTACAAGTGTATAAAAATATAAAACTACTATCTTAATATAAAAGTTAATTGACCATCTGTTTCAGAAAATTCAAGAGAATATAATTTCCCAAGTTCTGCCGGCATTTTAAGTAAGTCATCTAGAGGCTGTTGTCTGGCTAAGCAAGCCAATAGCTTAATTACACCGCCATGAGTTATAACCAGTGCATGCTGTAAGTTTTGCTTTTGCATATGCTTCAGCAAATCTTGAAAGCCTTTAAGGACCCTTATTTGAAACTGGTTTAATGTTTCTGCGCGAGGTGGACAATATTGACTAGGTTTTTGCCAAAAATTTGCAAGTAATTCGGGTGAAGTTTCATAAATTTGCTGAGTTGAGACGCCTTCCCAATCACCAAAATACATTTCCTTTAAGTCATGATTTAGAAGTAAAGGCAGCTGAGTTGTCTTCGCAAGTTGCTCAGCAAAACAAGCACAACGCTTTAATGATGAACTTATAATGACATCCCATGGCTGATTAGCCACTTGCTCAATGGTTGACTGCATTTGCTGCCAACCTTTTGCTGTTAACTCATCATCTAAATGTCCACGTAAAGTATGGCTATATTGACTTTCGCCATGTCTGAGCAAATCAATTCTAAATTTACCCAATTTTATCCCCGCTAACAGCAGCTTCGGCAAATGTAGCCATCTGGTTGTGTAATACACATGCCATTTTAACCAATGCCAAAGCAGCGCCAGCACCACTACCTTCACCTAAACGTAAATTCATTTTTAAAATCGGCTCAGCATTGAGTTCTTGTAAAATACGTTGGTGGCCATATTCTGCCGATTGATGGCCAAAAAGCATCCAGTCACGCACTTTAGAATTCATTCGTACTGCGCATAAAGCAGCGACCGAACTAATAAAACCATCCACAATGATAGGTAAGCCCACCTGCGCACAGCGGATATAAGCACCTGTAATTGCCGCAATTTCCAAACCACCTACGGCGCATAATGTTTTGAAGACATCACCGACGACATGTTTATGGTGAAGTTCAATTGCCTTTTCAATCACTTCAATTTTATGTCTTAACTGATCGGCACCAATTCCTGTACCAACTCCAGTTAATTGCTCGGCAGTATCATTTAATAAAAGACATGCTAAGGCAGAAGCAGAACAGGTATTTCCAATTCCCATTTCACCCGCAATATAAATATCTGCACCTTTAGATTTGGCCGTGTCTACACTGTTTTTACCTAACTCTAAGGCAGCACGGCACTCTTCAGCATTCATTGCAGCTTGTTTGGCAAAATTTGCTGTGCCGGCACGAATACAATGACGTTCAACCCCTGCATATTCATATGCTTCACCAACTGTACCGCAATCAATCACTTGTAAATGAGCTTGATGATATTTGGCAATGACACTAATTGCTGCACCACCAGTCGTGAAGTTTTGTAACATTTGACGGGTAACGGCTTGAGGATATGCAGAGATATTTTCTTCAACCACGCCATGATCGCCAGCAAAAACTGTAATCCATGGATGGTTAATGTGTGGATGCGCATTTGATTGCAAACTAGCAAGTTTTACTGCTATCAGTTCTAGATCACCTAAAGCACCTGTAGGTTTGGTCAGTTGAAGCTGGTGTTGCTCAGCTTGTTGTTTTGCGTCCACATCAGGTTGCTGTACAGATTGTAACCACCAGTTCATTTTATTTCTCACCTTTTAAAATCATTGGAAAACCAGCCACACAAAACACAACCTTATCTGCAATTTGCCCTAGAGCTTGATGTAGTCTGCCTGCTTCATCGACAAACCGACGACTGATCTCACCGAGTGGTACAACACCAAGACCAGTTTCATTACTTACTAAAATAATTTCTGACTGAAGCGTGGGTAAAATTTTTAACAGCTGCTCACATTCAAATTTCTGAACATTTTGATCTTCTAAAAGTAACAAATTGGTTAGCCAAAGTGTTAAACAATCCACAAGAATAATTTGATTAGGTCGATCAATTTTTTGCAGAATCTTTGCTAAATATAAAGGTTCTTCAACCAAGGACCAGTGAGAAGGACGCTGATTTTGATGATGGGTTATTCGACTTTGCATTTCAGAATCTAGCGCTTGCGCCGTTGCAACATAAGTGACAGCTAATTGCCTGTCTATTGCCGTTTGTTCAGCCAGTCGGCTTTTGCCAGAACGGGCTCCACCCAAAATCAGTTGCAACATGCATCACCTAAAAACAAATGCTGATACGGATATAACTTACCTTGTAAAGTTTGAGCTTGATAATAACCAAATGTTAAATGCTCAACTTTAAGGTCAAATTCAGCCTGTTTATATTGTACAGGTAATTCAGAAATTTTTTGTAAAATCAAATCA
Source organism: Acinetobacter sp. 22512 (assembly GCF_052044755.1). Taxonomy (NCBI): domain Bacteria; kingdom Pseudomonadati; phylum Pseudomonadota; class Gammaproteobacteria; order Moraxellales; family Moraxellaceae; genus Acinetobacter; species Acinetobacter sp. 22512. The sequence goes on from NZ_JBQENP010000008.1 coordinate 129,101, forward strand.
CTACTATAGTCTGTTTTATACAACCCCAAAGTGATGTGTGGGCAATAATCTAAAGCCGCAATTTCATTAGAAACTAAACCTAACTTTTGGCGTATCTGAAATAAGATATTTTCAGTGTCTCCTATTTCTACAAATAGAGCACTACTAAAGCTATCGATTGAACCAATTTTTAAATGAAACGGAGCAAAATCTTCTTTTTTTAAGATTTCTCTTTGCTGCTCAAATTCACTCAAACTAAAGTCATCACTATAAACTCTGGTTTCGTGGTTTAAAAATCCACATATAAACAGCGTGATATGATATTGACGACTATTGGGTTCTAATAAGAATTCTGAAAAATGCGCGCGCAAGGCATCTAAATAATCAGCTATTTTTTGATCATTAATTTCTAAATACCATAACGCATAATTTTGGCGCCCAAGATGCCACTCAGGATAATCTCGTATAGATGTTGGCATCATGAACGTCGAGGGTTTTATCAACACAGCTTTAATTCAAAATCATTCAGTTTTTGTATTAAAGCATGTTTGCATTTCAGTTGTAGAGCATAATTAAAAGGATTTAGGCATATTGAGTTCGTGCTTTTTCTGAGTTGACAATATTCATGTTTAAAGGCTGTTTGCCTTGTTCAGAAAATAAATATTGAACTAATTGCGTTAACTCAACTTCAAGTTGTGCTTTTTGAGCAGCACCCATATCCAGTTTTTTAACTTGCTCGTGTAAATGTTTAATTGCATCAATCTCTTCAATTTCTAAAAATTGAATCGCATAGGCATAACCCAAAGCAGCACCTTTTAATAGGTTTTTATGAGGTAAATCATGTGCGATATTTACCTCAATTGATGCGATTACTCTTTCATTATGAGTTAACTTGCGAAGTGGATCTCTTGCCACTCTTTGACAAGGATCTTTAAAAGCATATTCACATGAGTCTAGAAAGCTTTGTGCCATACGGTCCAGATCTTTTGCATAATTAGGTAATACAATTGCAAGCCCTTGCTTTACTTCTCTAATTAAGTTTTCTGCAAACGTTTTAACTGAATGATCACCCATGGCAACACCAATAGACTCATAACCTAGTAAAGATGCGTACCAAGCAAGCATGGCATGCACGCCATTCCATAGACGGTTTTTGATTAATTGGATATCAGTAATCTGCCCAACCAAAGCAACTTGACGCAACTTTTCGAGTAAAGGGCTGCCTTTTTCTACATAAATTGGCATATCCGTTTCGCTATGAAACAGAATCAAGTCCATGCTTTGTAATATATGGCCTGGCTGGAAATTACGGCGCATGTTATCGACATATAAAGATACCTGGTTTTGCTGGTCTTGAGTCAGTTTATTACAGTCTTCAATTTCGATTTGTTCTTCGTGTTCAACATCTTCTAAATGCTGTTCAAGGAAATTATGCTTAATACGAAGTTGGCGATATAAATTTTGATTAGATAATTTTGAAACCATGCGATTTACAACGGTATCGCAAAAGTAATGTTCTTTTAAAATATGTTCAGTCACATCTTCATCGTTGGTCAATTCTAATAGAGCTTCTCTAAGATGCTTCATAACTAAATATTTCGCGCCGACTTTATTTAAAATAATTAGAAAAGTTAGTGGTTCAATACATGTTTCAAGTGATGAGTTAAAACGTGCATATAGCCCTTTTGCAATTATTTTTGCCTCAACTTCGATGGCCTGTTCGGGTAAACACAGTGCGATCAAACTTGAATGGGTATACATCTCCAACATTTGTTGTTCATTTTCAGAATCAACAATGGTCATATTCTCAATACGTTCATCATAAGAAAATTGCCCATAGCGAATGCTATATGTTCCAAATGCATTCACAGCTTCGCGAAAAAGACTATTACGTGTTGAAGCAATAATTTTTTTTGGTTTTGTGTACCCATCCCAATGTGACAAGATTTGCGCTACGTAACCACCGCCAATAGCACCAAAACCATGTATCCCAACTGTAAGTTGATTCAGACTTTGCGGAAAAGGTTCCTGCATTTCCGGCATGTCCATAACAGGGATAAATTGGTCGAGATCGGTTAAAAAGTCATACATCTGATCATAATAAAAATGTGCTTTTTCCAGCATTTCGTCATTTGGTTCTTTAATATCTTTTAATAAAATCGTTAAACCTTTTGAAGTGTGAGCTGAAGTTAAACCATTTTCAGAATCTTCAAACATAAGACACTGGTTAGCGTCCAAGTGAAGTTGACTAGCAGCTTTTAAAAAGATTTCTGGATGCGGCTTTCCTTGCTCTACTTCATCACCACAGGTAATCACATCAAAAAATTTATAAACATTCGCATTAATTAAATATTCTTCGGCAATTGCCCTACGGCTTGAAGTCGCAACAGCCATTCTTAAACCAGATTTTCGTAAACGTTCTAAAACTTGAACCAAACCTTTTTTAATCGGTACGCCGTGTTTTCGAATATATTCGAGCTCCATCTCATCAGCTTTTTTTCGAATTTCTTTATATGGAACATTTACGCCATATAGACGTTGAGCCAGTTGCTCAGCAGTAGTTGCACTTAAGCCTAAACATTGCATTAAATATTCGTGTGAAAACTCCTGTCCAATGAGTTCTTGAGATGCCTGTTGCAATGTTTGAAACCGTAATCGCTCAGTGTCAAACATTGTCCCATCCATATCGAAGATAGCTCCGTGAACAGGTTTTCCATGAAAAATAAGCACGTTTTTACCTCTTTTTTTGATCATGTTTTATTCAGGGTATACAAAAAAATGGCTAAAAAGGTAGGATGTTAATAAATGAAACATTAGTGGTTATTTTTTAATCAAAAACATACTCGATCTGTTACTGTATAGAGTTAAATGTCCAAAAGAGTTGAAATGTATAAATAACTATGAACCTAACTTTAATTACAAAAACAGCAGGCCATCCTCGCCTACTGCTTTTGATTAGTTCTTTTTGTTGCGCTGATAATGTTTATTTTTCTTTGTTCCATTTACCGCTAGTTGAACCTGCCTATTTTTATAATATCCTGCAGGCGCTCACATACCAGAAATCAACTCATCTTTTTCAACACCATTGTTATTGGAGTCTCTGGTATAACTTTAAATCGCCTAAAACTTAGCATTACAGTAGTAGACGTTAATCTTAATTACTAGAACGTTTCTCAACCTTCAATATGGATAATGATAATCATTTACATTTAATAATGCAAGTTTATTTTATTTTTTTTTAAATTTATTAAGGAATACCTATGATTTATAGATATTCCCTATCTCACTTCACATTAATAATTGAATGTATAACTGAGGCCGTAAGTACGCCCTTCAGCTGGTATACTTTCTACAAGACCATATACTTTTTCTGCTTGTTGACTATAAATAGTTCGATAGTCTCTATTCCAAACATTATATACACCAAAATCTATACGTCCTTTCCAAGCTGGAAAATGAGCCAAAACATCCATCGCGCTATAGCCTTTAATTTTTACAGCTGAAAGTGAACCATCTTTTACTGCTTCATTTGTACCTTTTATAGCAAGAATTTGCATACGAGCACCATATCCTTCATCACTGTTCCACTCGGCAAAAACAGTACCTTTGATTGGTGAAACTTGAAAAGCATTCAACTCTTTCCATTTACCATCCGTATCTTTATATTGACCTCGCGTATAACCCAGTGTTCCCCCAACTTTAAACTCTTCCATAAATGGGTAGGTCGCCGTTAGTTCAGCACCATATACACGTTGGTCTTTGTCCATAACCTCAGCAACAGTTTCTTTATTACTGTTCTTGTAGAATTGAACAACTTTATCTGAGGTATTATAGAAACCTGTTATACCTAGATTTAGGCTTTGCTCCCCTTGTAAACGCCAGCCTAGTTCATAGCTGTTTACACTAATAGGTTGGATATTCGCTGTTGAGATATTAAATGCATCACGCATCATCCGTTGTACATCTGGAAAACTAAAACCTTGAGAGAAATTAGCAAATATTTGCTGCTCATCTGTTAATTTATATATCGCTCCCAAATTAAATAAAACAGCATCGTCATTTACAGATCCGCTTGGCTGTATCCCATTTTTAGTCGAGTACTGTTCTGTTTCAGCTTTAATATATTGATAACGAGTACCAGCCTGGACATTCATACGGTCTGTTAAAGCGTAATCACCTTGTATAAAAACGCCAGCACTTTGAATTGTTGTATTTGGACCGGCATCGGAAGTTTTACCTGTAGGTTTATAGGTCAAACCTGTATTAAATGCTGTGAAATGCTCGTAGTGTTGTTGATCTTTTTCATGTTCATAATCTAAGCCATAAGTTAGATTAAGATCACGATTCATAATATTTAAATCACTTTGTATTGTTGAACGCAGACCAGCCACTTTGATTTCAGATTGAGATTGTTTTGCTTCTGTACCTTCCCCTCCTAAAAAGACTGGAAAGAAACGAGCATCTTCTTTACGGTAATATCCTTCTAAATTTAAGACCTGACCTAAAATATCTTTATTTTGGTATTGAGTGTTGAATGCATAGCGCTCTGTAAAAGGCTGATTAGATATTTCTAAACCCTTTTTCCCAATATATGAGTTAGGCGCTCCTCCATAAATATAATTTTTCCCATAATCAGGACCATAATTCGTATCTTGTTCATCTTTATAATATTGCGAACCCAAACTTAGTGATTGGTAATCAGTTAAATCTATATTTATACGACTATTAATATCAATTGTATCAGTATCAGGACGGCTACCTTGCATAGGTGCTATAGCAATACGATCACCATGGCTATCGAACTGAGATCCGCGACTAGTGAAATTAGCCCCTAAAAAACCATTTATATTATCTTTATTAAATGAAATAGATTGGCCAATTTCATAAGCTAGACTATCACTTCGAAATGTATCGGAAGACGTAATACCAAGTTTAGTTTCAAAACTTACTGGTTTAGTCGAATCAGCACGTTTCGTAATAATATTAATAATCCCGCCGGTAGAACCTGATCCATAAATACTTGTAGCTCCTGAAAGAACTTCAATACGTTCAATCATGCCTGGACTAATACTATTTAGTTGCCGAGCAACATCGCGTGAGCCATTTTGCGATACGCCGTCAATCATAATCATGACATCACGACCACGCATTGTTTGCCCATAGTTGGTAGTTGTTCCACTACTCACCCCAAGTGATGGAACCAACTGAGCCAGTATATCGGCAATTTTTCGTCCAGCAGTTGCCTGTTGTTCAATTTGCTGCTTTTCAATCGTTTGAACTGTGCCTGCAATTTCAGCAATATTTTTTGGCGTCCTTGTCGCCGTCACTATAATTTTTTGCAATTGAGCTACAGGCTTTTGTGTCGGTTGATTATTAAGGGCTGCCTTTTCAATATTTGTATTTGCATAAACCTGCTGCGCAAACATTGCTGCTAGAGCAATACAACAAGGATTTAATTTAAAATATCGTGATTCAGCACACATCAGATGATTTGAGTTAGCCCCAACCTTTTTGTATCGATGCATTTTCCCTTTCTCCAAACCCAAAAGTTATTAGATAGTTATAAGGCTCGAAATAATACTAAATATAAATAATAATGAGAATTGTTTTTATTAAAATAACTTGATTTAATACTACCTATCTTAAAATTAGTTAATTTAATGAGATAAGAAAAAGATTTATATTACTCATCAAGTACATCAACAAATTGAGCATTTAAGAGTTGTGCTAGATCTTTCGGGTTTAAGCCAATATCTAGTCCCCGTTTTCCTCCACTCACATAGATTTTGCTGAATTCTTGTGCAGATGCATCAATAACGGTTTTTAAGCGTTTCTTCTGACCTAAAGGACTAATCCCTCCGACCAAATACCCCGTTAAACGTTCAGCGTCTTTTGGATTGGCCATTTGCAATTTTTTACAGCCAAACGCCGTAGCCACTTTTTTTAAATTTAATTGATGATTAACTGGCAATACTGCAACAAAAAAATTCTTATCATCGCTAACCATCAATGTTTTGAATACCTCCCTTACATCTAAATTTAGTTTTTCTGCTGCTTCTAATCCAAAACTTTTAGCATTTGAATCATGCTCATATTCATGGATTGAAAATTCAATTTTATTGCTTTTTAACAGTCTACATGCAGGAGTCATAATAAGTAGTGTTATAGATGAAATTATTTGGATTATAGTTTTTTCTAAAAAATTTTTAAATTTGCTTAGGCTATTTACAAGAATTACATAAAAAATCAAACAGCAACTGAATAAAAAATAATCTCAACTTGATATTCATGGCTCGACTCCATATATTTTATTTAGATTTAAGTCTGAGCTGACAATTTTATGAGTTATAAACACAACAATCTGATGGCTATGCGTCACCGTTTTTGGGATGAATCTTCAGATTATGTCTTAAATGAAAAGCAGTTTTTACAGCAGACGTTAATTGAACAAGGCATCTTTAATAACGCAACACTCGAGGATGTTAAGTATTTTTTCTATACCTTACCCAGCATTATTATTGTAAAAGCTCATGCACTTGGTTTTATGCATGATTCAGTCAAACAAATGTTATTACAGCATATTCAGTCCAATCGCCTTCACTTAATGCAGAAGTCTGAATTGAAGATCCAATTTAAAATGTAATTTAAGTTTTTGTGAAAGATCCGTTTTACCCTAGTTTTACTCACCTGAACGCTGTAAGTTTCTTAAATTTTAAAATTGCTTAGGCTATTTTAAAGTTAATGAAATAAAGATAGCCATTTCGACTGATCATTCAGTCTGAGAGAACTATTTTAATACGCTCAAAACATGTAATATTCGTTACAATTTTAGATCACCAGCGTTTGGCTGCATGATGCGCATAGGATTCTATTTTCATGTCAAATCAGAAAGATAAGCTTAAGAGTTTAAAAACTTCTTCCATGGATCGACGCTTATCAATCGCGAAAGCTTCTTTACTTGCAGGAACACGTTGGGCAACTGCAAGCGCCTCTTCTTTATTTTCTAATGAGGAAGAAAAAGAAAAGAAACGCAAAAAAGCGATGAGCGAGCAAGCTAATTATCTGGTTTCTGAAATAGGTAAACTTAAGGGTTCTATTGTTAAGATTGGCCAAATGATGGCCCTTTATGGTGAACATTTTTTACCTGAAGAAATTACACAAGCATTAAACACCTTAAATAACCAGACAGTTGCTTTAGATTGGCCTGCAATTAAGCCGCACCTTCAAGAGCAATTGGGCGCTAAATTAAATGATTTAACAATTGATCATGAGCCAATTGGTACGGCCTCTCTCGCACAAGTACACCGTGCAACGCGTAAATCAGATGGTTTAGAGTTAGTTTTAAAGATTCAATATCCGGGCGTTGCAAATGCTATTGACTCCGATATGAGCTTGTTTAAAAACATGCTTAAACTGACGCGTATGGTTCCACAAACCCGTGAATTTGATCAGTGGTTTGATGAAGTACGTGAAATGATGCATCGTGAAGTTGACTATGATGTTGAAGCTGCCACTACTCGTCGCTTTGGTGAACGCTTAAAAGATGATGAGCGCTATATTGTTCCTACAATTGTAGATGAATATTGCACAAATCAAGTGCTCTGCATGACTTTTGAACGTGGTGTGCCAATTAATAGCCCTGTGATGTTGTCATTACCTCAAGAACGTCGTAATCAACTCGGTGAAGCGTCATTAGAGATTGCGGTTCGTGAAATTTTTGAATGGGGTGAAATGCAAACTGACCCTAACTTTGGTAATTACCTTGTTCGTTTAGGTAATGGCCAAGACATTCAAGATAAAATTGTATTATTAGATTTTGGTGCTATTCGCCAGTTTGATGAACACTTGCTATCAGTTGCCCGTCAACTCATTCAGGCAGGTTATCAACATAATAAAGATGCAATGGTCAAAGCCATGACTGGTTACGAGTTCTTTGATGCGATGCCTGAAAGTATTAAACCAGGTATGGCTGATGTCTTTTTACTTGCAACAGAAGCATTCAGTACTCCTGCAAATAACCCAGATATGCCCGCTGGTCTTATGGATGAACACGAACGTTATGACTGGAAGAAAAGCCAGCTTCATAGCCGTGTTATGCAACAAGCTAGTAAATCAATGGCTTCACGTTATTTTTCAGTTCCGCCAAAAGAATTTATGTTTATTAGCCGTAAATTCATTGGAGCCTACACATTTATGACGGTTATTGATGCAAAAACCAATGTGCGACGTATGATTCGTAACTTTGCTTGATTTAATGAAAGACTAGAATGATTCCATGTCATTCTAGTCAATCCTTCTCGGCTCCCCAACATTACAATTATTTTAAATAAATAAAATCAAAAACTTATAATTTTCTTATTTTCTATTTACCATTTATCTACTCATTTTTCGAATGTCAGTAACGACATAGTTTTTTAATATAAGGCGTGTCAGCATACAACAATAACAATGTGTTAGGACACCATAATCATGACAAGTATGATCAATAAAGCTCAGGGTTTGGGTTTATCGCTGATCACAAGATTGGCTGGAAGCGATGTACTTGATCAACTCAAGTTGCGTAAATTTGTTGAAAAATCTCTTTATCAAGGTTCAAAAGCTGGCTTTAGAGCATTAACGCAGACTCAAAAAGCATTTAAGCCCAAGCAAATCTCTCAACAACGTTTACCTCGCCAACAAAAAAATTTATTTGATTTAAGTTTAACCGAAGAACAACAAATGACTTCTGAAGCAATGTCTCAATTTGCTCAAGAGGTTTTATTGGGGTTAGCTCATAATGCCGATCAGGAAGCTCAGTTTCCTGAAAGTCTTTGGCAATATGTTGAAGATTTAGGACTTAACTACTATGCACTTCCAGAAGCACTCGGTGGAGTAGCGGCCGAACAAAATATCGTTAGTAACTTATTAATTGCTGAAAAACTAGCTGAAGGTGATTTTAGTCTTACAGCAGGATTACTCAGTACATTTAGCGTTATTAATGCAATCACACGTTGGGGTTCTGCTGAAGTTCAGTCGATGTACCTACCATGTTTTGCAGAAGACTCAGACATTACAGCAACTTTTGCTGTTCAAGAAACAACTCCAGCATTTAATCCTTATGCTTTAAAAACAAAAGCATCACTTGAAAATGATCAGTTTTTTATTGATGGGGAAAAAACATTAGTGATTTTAGGCGATTTAGCTGATGTATTTTTAGTAAGTGCAGACTTTAACGGTAAACCAGATGTATTTGTCGTGCAGTGTAATGAAACAATTTCAATAAAAAACACTCCGGCCATGGGCCTTAAAGCGACAGAAACAGCAACTCTTCGCTTTAATCACACTCCTGCTCTACGTTTAGGTGCAACAGATTTTGATTACACTGCTTTTTTAGATTTGGGCAACTTAATGTGGTGTGCAATGGCTGTGGGTACATGTGAAGCTGTAAAAGCTTACTGTATTAAATATGCCAATGAACGAACTGCATTCGGTGAACCTATTTCACATCGTCAAAGTGTCGCTTTCATGATTGCAGATATGGCAATTGAAATTGATGCCATGCGTATGTTGATTTTAAATGCAGCAAGCCTTGCAGAGTCAGGCAAACCATTTCACCGCGAAGCTTACTTAGCTCATCTACTTTGTGCTGAAAAATCCATGAAAATTGGCACAGACGGTGTGCAAATTCTTGGTGGACATGGTTTCACAAAAGAACATCCTGTTGAACGTTGGTACCGCGATTTACGGGCTACTGCAATTTTACAATCTGGCTTACATGCTTAAAAGATCAATCAGAGGATACTTTAATGAATTTACAAAATCCTAAAAAATTCAAAATGATGATTGATCAGGCACATGATGTTGCGATCAATGTTTTACGCCCTATTTCTCGTAAATATGATAAAGCTGAACATGCATATCCAAAAGAACTTGATATGCTCGCCTCTCTCATCGATGGCATGAATGAAGGTGGTGAAGGAATTAATGCTGGTGCTGCGGGTGCTGGAAAGCGCGGTGATACCGACAATGAAGGTATTCGCAATGGAACCAACATGTCGACCGCTCTTGGAATTATTGAGATGTGTTATGGCGATACAGGCTTATTACTGAGTATGCCTCGTCAGGGTCTTGGAAACTCAGCAATTGCTGCTGTCGCAAATGATGAGCAATTAGAACGGTTCAAAGGAACATGGGCAGCAATGGCCATCACCGAACCGGGTTGTGGCTCCGACTCTGCCGCTATCCGTACCACAGCAACCAAAGATGGCAATGACTACATTCTAAATGGTGAAAAGATTTTTGTAACTTCAGGCGAACGTGCAGATTCTGTCGTTGTTTGGGCTACGCTCGATCGCAAACTTGGACGTGCAGCAATTAAATCATTTGTCGTACCTAAAGGTACGCCCGGTATGAAGGTCGAACGTCTCGAACATAAATTAGGAATTAAAGCATCAGATACAGCAGTCATCAGTTTTATTGACTGCCGTGTACCAGCAGAGAACCTTTTGGGTAATGCCGAAGTGGATGTTGCTAAAGGTTTCGCCGGAGTAATGGAAACTTTTGACAATACACGCCCTCTAGTTGCAGCAATGGCAATCGGTTGTGCGAAAGCTTCACTAGAGCGTATTAAAGAGATTTTTAAAGATCAGCTTGATCCTGACTACTCGACTCCCTATCTGCATGCTTCTAACCTTGCAGCACAAATCTACCGTATGGAGGCTGAATGGGAAGCTGCTCGTCTGCTCATGTTAAAAGCAACATGGATGGCTGATAATAAAAAGCCAAACTCTAAAGAAGCTTCTATTGCAAAAGCAAAAGCAGGTCGTGTTGGTAACGAGATCACTTTAAAATGTGTCGAGTTAGCAGCAAGTGTTGGCTATAACGAAGATGAATTACTTGAGAAATGGGCACGTGATTCAAAAATTCTTGATATTTTTGAAGGTACTCAGCAAATTCAACAATTAATTATTGCACGTCGTGAGCTTGGTAAATCTTCAAGTGAATTAAAATAAAAAAGAAGCAAGAGAATCTAAACTCTCTTGCTTCATAACGCTAAGATTTATCTAAAAAATAAATCCCTCTAATCAAATGATTAGAGGGATTGGTATTTCAGGATATATTATTTATTCAATTTTTATGCTTCTAATGATTTATCTACTGCACCAAATTTTTTGAAGATTTTTGCACGTCGTTTTGGTGAAATATTCGCTTTGTTCAAATCACCTTTATAGTGATTAAAAACTCGCTTATCCATTATTTTGAACCACAACGAAGGAATTAACGCAGGTAATAACATACTTGCATAACCACTTGGTAATTCTGGCGCCTCATCAAAATGACGTAATGCTTGGAATGGACGAGTCGGATAAGCATGATGATCTGAGTGACGCTGCAACTGGTACAAGAATAAGTTTGTTACTACGTTATTGTTGTTCCAGCTATGCTCTGGCATTGTACGTTCATATTGACCATTTTCTTTTTTCTGACGCAGTAAGCCATAATGTTCAATATAGTTAATAATTTCAAAAAGACTAATGCCGTAAAATGCTTGTGTCGCTAAATATGGAATTGTACTTTTACCAAACAGTCCCACCATAGAGGCATGAAAAGCAGCACTCATTCCCCAGCCTTGTAATAATTCATTATCTGCTGACCAGAACTCTTTTCCTTTACGTTTTAAACGATTTTTCTCGATTTCAATTGCAGACTTAAAAGAACCCACAACTGTACGTGGCCAGAACTCATAAAATGTTTCACCCATCCGTGAAGAAGCCGGATCTTCAGGAGTTGCTGCACGTTTATGGTGTCCATAAGGATGTTCGATACGGAAATGGTTATAACCTGTAGGAACCAAAGCAAGATGAGATAAAATATGATCAATACGATCATGCTTATGGCTTAATTCATGGGCTGTATTAATCGCAATACCATTAATCGCCCCCATTGAAACACCGAGCAAAATTTTATCAATGAATGATGTAGTTTTACGACTTGTTAAATAACATGCATAAACATTTGCAGCATATTGCAATGGAATAAAACTTTTCACAAGACGTGAGTAATATGGATCTTTTTCTAAAAGCTTAATTTCTTCATCAGTCGGATTACGTGCATCCTTCCCAATAACAGTATCAATTGCAGGGATCACAACATGTAATAAAAGCGGACCACCTAAAGCGAAAACTTTTTTTAATGGACGTGGACCAAAATGGTAACCAGCTAAAATACCTAAACCAATTACAGGTAGAGCTGGACTAATCATCCATAAATAGCGCTTACGATCTATCTCACGCATAGACGCTGGCACTGGCATAAGTTCTTGCTGAACATTTACTGGTGCATTCATAGTCATATTTCCTTTTTCTATATATCTATATAGTTAAAGAAATAGTACTTACTTAACAGTAGTAACCGTCCAAAAAACCTATTTCAAAGTCTTTGGCATTTTCTTCCACTTTTTTGTCCTAAAAACACATGTTGATCTATTCTCATAGCTCACTATAATTTTATTAAAATAATGATTGATCATTTAAAGATGGATGCACTAAGTAAATTTTTTGATGATATTCACCTTAATAAGTCTGAATACATCTATTTAAAAGCACAAGGAGAATGGGCTTTTAAAACACAAGATCAATCTGCTTTACTTGCCTATATTGTTTTAACTGGTTCAGTATATATTCAACTTAATGCGTCAGAAAAAATAATTGCGACAGCTGGTGATATTATTTTAATTCCTTCTGGAAAAGCACATAATGCCACCGACTCAAAATCAACAGCAACTAAATTAGTAGATTCTCTAGATATTACTTCACTTTTTAATGGCCATAGACAAGACGCGATCGAGTTTGGTACTTCTTCTCCAGATAAAACATTATTACTATGTTTACGCTGTCAGATCGATACTCATATGGCAGGTCCTTTGATTAATGCATTGCCTTCTATCATGCATATTCAGCACGAAAATCAAACCAACCCACCAGAATGGCTACAAATTGGGCTTTATTTTTTAGCAATTGAAACTCAAAAAATCAGGCCGGGACATGACAAAATTATTGATCATTTAGTCAGTATTCTTCTCATTGAGTGCATTCGTGATCATGTTCAACAAATGACTGATCAACAAAACTGGCTAAGTGCGTTAACCCATCCTGAATTGAGTAATGCCCTATCCGCTATTCATAGCCAACCAGAAGTCGCTTGGACAGTTGAATCTTTAGCAGAACGATGCTGTATGTCACGGTCCAAATTCGCAAATCTATTTAATAGTATTATTGGGGAACCACCTCTAACTTATTTGCAACATTACCGTTTTCGTTTAGCAAGTCAGTACTTACGCACAAGTAATTTTTCAATTCAGCAAATATCAAACAAAGTCGGCTATTCATCCGAGACTGCTTTTAGTCAGGCCTTTAAAAGAATTTTTGATTTATCACCTAAACAATATCGACAGCAATATATCGAACATCATCTTGATTAATAGAAAATAAAAAAAGCGCCGAAGCGCTTTTTTTATTTGATCAAATTATTATTTAATTTTTGCATGTGATTTTAAATATTGGCTGTAATCTTCCAATATTTGTTGGCCACGAGATTGACGATAAAGTTGTTTTAGCTGTTGTAATTGATCAGCAGGAATAGCATTAGCGGCTGATGAATTTACATTTGAAACTGCAACGACTACCAGCTCATTTGGTAAGTTTGCTGTTGTAACAGACCACATACCCGGTTTAGGGGTAGCTAAACTAAATGCTGCACGTTCAATTTCACGCTTTAAACCCTGTGAACGACTAAATACGCCTGCTGATTCAAATGCGACTTTATTTTTAGCAACTACTTGTTCTGCTGGTTGAGTTTTAAACTCAGTCAACATGGTAGCAATTTTTGCTTGGGCTGCTTTACGCGCTTTTGCATCGATAACTTTGGCTTTTGCTTCATTCATCGCTTGCGCTAATGGTTTTACACCAGCTGCGTGGTAATCACGTACTTTAACCCATACCGTATCACCATTTGCTAATTGAATATTAGATGATGCATTACGGTCACCATTTTTCACATCATCATTAAATAACTTAATTTTGACACTTGGATCACTTAAATATGGGTTTTGAGTTGCTAAAGTTACACCATTCAATGATTCAACTTTTGCACCTTTTACTTCTTGTACAACAGCTTCTAAAGAATCATTACCAACAATTGTTTCATTCAAACTGTTTACGGCATCTGAATAAACAGTAGCAACTTTATTCTTTTCAACCTCAGCCGTTAAACGCGCTTTCTCAGCTTCAAATGAAGGGATTTGGTTAGCTTGAGTTTCTGCTTCAATAATATGATAACCATATTGTGTTTTTACTGGTTGCGAAACTTGTCCATTTTTCAAACTTAAAACAGTTTTATCAAATGCATCCGAGAAAACGCCTGGAGCATATGCTTCAACTAAACCACCTTTTGCTTTTGAACTAGGATCTTCAGAGAACTGCGATGCAGCTTGTGCAAACGAAAGACCACCCTGAATTTTCGCATAAACTTCTTTTGCAAGTTTTTGAGCAGCTGCATCATCACGAGCATCAGTAGTAATTAAAATATGCTTTACAGTTCGTTTAGCATCTTTTTTCTGAGTTTCAACAAACTTTGCATAAGCTTGCTGAAGTTCAGCTTCAGTTGCAGGCGCTGGTTTAGCCATCATTGATGGAGATAAGACAACATAATCAACATCAACCGAAGCCTGTTGCTTAAATTCATTTTGATGCTTGTTATAGTAATCTGTAGCTTCTTGATTAGATGCAGTTAAACCTGTTTTGTAAGCATCTAATTTAATACTAGCTAAATGTAACGTACGTTGTTCAGTTTGCAAATTCGCAATTTGCATTAAATCAACTTTGCTTACTAAAGAGTAATCAGCAAAGGTTGACGTTAACATTTTCAAAGCATGATCTTGACGTAGGCTTGCTATTAAACCCTGACTCGTCATGCCAATAGAACGTAAGTAATTTTCATAGAGTTTTTGTGAGAATTGACCATTCTCTTGCAAACTAGGCTGCTGAGCTAACATTTGCTCAATTTGAGCATCACTCAAAGAGATACCTAATTTTTCTGCTTGCTGTATTAATAGATTACGTGACACCAAAATATCGAGTGCCTTAGCCTGAATAACAGGTAAATTAAGTAAACTTTCATCCCCTTTAACAGCAGCTAAATATTGTTCTTTGTAAGACTGAGTTAAAGTTTCAAGGTCTTTTTTAGATATTTCTTGGCCGTTTACTGTTTTTGCAACATCAGCCTTGTTTCCCCTATTAAAATATCCTTCAATACCTACAAGTGCTAAAGGGGTCAAAAACAAAATTAGAAGGACTTTGCCGAGCCAACCCTTAATGACTGTACGAAACGATTCCATAAGTATTCCAATATTTTATTTCGAGGAGAATTTTAACTGAAAAACCACAATCAATGAATGAGCAATATTGGTCAATTCAGATATTTAATAAAAAACGCGCCTATATTGGCGCGTTTATTCATCTTAAAAGATTAAGCTACTGAATCTTTAAGACCTTTACCAGCTTTAAAGCTAGGTACTTTTGTTGCTTTAATTTGAAGCTCTTCACCAGTTTTAGGGTTACGACCAGTACGTGCAGCACGTTCTTTAACGCTGAAAGTACCAAAACCAACTAAAGTTACTGTGTCACCTTTTTTAAGTGCTTCAGTAATTGACGCAATTGTCGCATCGAGTGCCTTGCCTGCATCAGTCTTAGATACTCCCCCTTTTTCAGCAATTGCATCGATTAATTCTGATTTATTCATGAATAAAACATCCTCTTAATATCGTTTGTTTAAGGTCCAAGGCTATAGTTTAAAAGGCCATGACGCCTTTATAGCAATGCTTTAGGGGAAAACGCAATACTAGAGCAGGGCTTTTAGCAAAAATAAATGCTAAAAAACTGTTATATATTTGCTAAATCCCAACATTTTTTTACTTTTTATTCAATTTTGCTTTCAACTGTTGATTTTCTTCTATTAAAGCATCCACTTTAATATGCAGTTGTACAAGCAGCTGTTCGATGTGTTGCAAATCCTTCGGCGTCACCAATCCAATACGGTTTAAAGAGTGATTAACACTCGTATCAAGAATCTTTTCTACTCTGTCTTTTGTTTCAGATACAGATTCTTTTGCTTTTTCTGTGACTTTGCCAACAGTATTATCTGCCAAGTCTCCAGTTTTTGATTCTAGCTCCTCACCCACTTTAACCAAAGAATCAAAAAGCTTATTTCCCTCCTCTTCCGCACGTGAAAAAGCACCAAGTCCTGCTAGCCAAATTTGCTTAGTATACTTCCTAAAATCTAAAGCTGATTTTCTTGAACTTTTTGATTTTAATTTATTTTTTTCTTCCGACTCTTCTATCTGGGTATCTGTATTTGCATTATCCATTAATCTAAACTCCTAATCAGATGAGAGAAATGATGACTGATTTGACCACAAAATATTTCTATAATATCAAAGTAAAGACTTGATCCATTTACAAAACTGTTCTACAAAGCAAATAAGTCATGTAAATATATTTAACACGACATTGTGTTAAGTTTGGGATAGGATGTCCCATTCTTCGGTTAATTGCTATTTCTAAGGATAAACTTTTATGAGTGAAACGCAACAAAGACAAAAACATCCGCGTCTGTTGCTGAATATTGTTCTAATTATTTTAGAAACTTTTTTTTCATTTATTCTCACCCACGATGGTGCCCTTCGCTTGCAAGCGAAAAAGTTTATTTTGAACAAAACAACGATTCGTATTAATAGCTATTTACCTTTCTTTGACTTCTATGTTCAATTTACAGAAAAAGGTTTGTTATTCGATATTCACTCTTTTGATAGACGTATTGATCTTGAGATCAATAGTACGCTTATCGATTTAATTAAAATTTTTGGTTTTTCTAACCAACGCAGCCTTAAAAATATGCGTATTGATGGTGATGAGGAAACGAAAAAGGAACTTCTAGATTTAATTTCTCATTTAACTCTTCCAAAATTGCTAGTTGACTGGAAACAGTGGTTTAACACTTCAGATGATGAAGCTGAAACCCTTGCTTCACGTAAACGGATCGCTCCATTACTTGAGAAAATTGATCAACAAAGATCAGAGATCAACTCCCTTCACGTGGAAATTAAACAATATCAAAATCGAATTACTCGCTTACAACGACGTCAACGAAATATTAACTTCTCCTTTGGTATAATTAGCCTAATATTTATTGTTTATTTCATATATAATTTGTGGGTTGCCTAATTTATTTTTCTATTTTGTTCCTACACTTGAATTAAAAATAAAAAAACTTGACTATTTTAGTCGGGATTCATAAAATCCTATTATCTAGTCTTAACATGTGTATCGAATCATGCGCCTTACAACTCGCGGTCGCTACGCAGTGACTGCTCTACTTGATTTAGCTTTGCAGCCAACTGAACAAACGATCACGCTCGCCGAAATTGCCGCACGCCAATCCATTTCAGTTGCTTATTTAGAACAGTTATTCGCAAAACTTAAGCGTCATGGGTTAGTTTCTAGTGTTCGTGGTGCAAATGGTGGTTACCATTTGGCTCGAAATGCTGATGAAATTACTGTGTTAGAAATTATTGAAGCTGTAAATGAAACGGTTGATGCAACACGTTGTGACCATAAAGGTAACTGCCAAAATGGTGCAATGTGTCTCACTCATGATTTATGGCAAGAACTCTCTCATCATATTGCCGACTATTTAGCAAAAATCTCTCTTGCCGACCTCATTAGCCGAGACAACGTTCAAACTGTTGCATTACGCCAAAATGTGACTGGCACAGATTCAGCTCTTTTATCGGGTACAGGTATTTGATATGAAACGTCCAATTTATCTTGATTACGCAGCAACCACTCCAGTAGATCCGCAAGTTGCAGAACGTATGATGGAGTGTTTAACTTTCGACGGTACCTTTGGTAATGCTGCGTCTCGTTCCCACGCTTATGGCTGGCAGGCAGAAGAAAAAGTTGAATATGCACGTGAGCAAGTAGCAAATTTAATTAAAGCTGATCCACGTGAAATCGTTTGGACTTCTGGTGCAACTGAATCAGATAACCTTGCCCTTAAAGGTGTAGCTCAATTCTATACATCTAAAGGCAAACATATCATTACAAGTAAAATTGAACACAAAGCTGTTCTAGATCCTTGTCGTGAATTAGAAGAACAAGGCTTTGAAATTACTTATTTAGAGCCAGAACCACAAACAGGTTTAATCACTCCTGAAATGGTTAAGGCTGCCCTTCGCCCAGATACTATTCTTGTTTCTCTTATGATGGTAAACAATGAAATTGGTACAGTCACAGATGTAGCGGCGATTGGTGAATTAACACGTGCCAACAAAACATTTTTCCACGTAGATGCAGCACAAGCAGCTGGTAAAGTTGATATCGACTTATCTACGATGAAAATTGACCTTATGAGTTTCTCTGCTCATAAAATTTATGGTCCAAAAGGTATCGGCGCATTATATGTACGTCGTAGCCCGCGTGTTCGTCTAAAAGCACAAATTCATGGTGGTGGTCATGAGCGTGGTATGCGTTCTGGTACTTTGGCTACTCACCAAATCGTTGGTATGGGTGAAGCTTTTGAGATTGCAGGCAAAACAATGCATGCAGAACAAGAGCGTCTCCGTAAACTTCGTGACAAACTTTGGAACGGTTTACAAGACCTTGAACAAGTGTTCTTAAATGGTCACCCAACTCAAAACGTTGCAAACTATTTAAATGTTAGCTTCAACTTTGTTGAAGGTGAATCTTTAATGATGTCGCTTAAAGATGCTGCAGTATCAAGTGGTTCTGCTTGTACTTCTGCAACTTTAGAGCCTTCATATGTTCTTCGCGCATTAGGTTTATCTGATGAGCTAGCACACAGCTCAATCCGCTTTAGTTTTGGTAAATACACAACTGAAGAAGACATTGACCACGTGCTTACAATTACCAAAGCCGCTGTTGAGAAATTACGTGAACTTTCTCCGCTTTGGGATATGTACAAAGAAGGTATCGATCTTTCTACAGTTGAATGGGCAGAACACTAATTATTGAAATTAGTGTTTTAACCCTCATATTAATATTAGGCTGACCCCGAGGTTTGGAGAAGCGAAATGGCTTATAGCGAAAAGGTAATTGATCATTACGAAAACCCACGTAATGTTGGTGTTTTAGATAAAAACTCTGAAAATGTTGGTACAGGCATGGTGGGTGCACCTGCATGTGGCGACGTGATGCGTTTACAAATTCAGGTAAATGATAGTGGTGTGATTGAAGAAGCACGCTTCAAAACTTATGGTTGTGGTTCTGCAATTGCATCAAGCTCACTTGTAACTGAATGGTTAAAAGGTAAGACTCTTGATGAAGCTCAAGCGATCAAAAATATTGATATCGCAACTGAGCTTGCTCTTCCTCCAGTAAAAGTTCACTGCTCTGTACTAGCTGAAGATGCAATTAAAGCTGCGATTGATGATTACCGCAGTAAAAAATCTAAAGCTTAATTTGTTACCATTGTAAACGTTGGAGTTTTCATGATTCATTTAACTGAAAATGCTGCGACTCATATTAGCAATTACCTTAAAAATCGAGGTAAGGGTGAAGGCATTCGCGTGGGTGTGAAAACTTCTGGTTGTTCTGGGTTGGCTTATGTTCTCGAATTTGTTGATTCTGTCGATGAACATGACCAAGTTTTCGAACAATTTGGCGTTAAGGTTTTTGTAGATCCAAAAAGTCTTGTCTATTTAGAAGGCTTAGAAATGGACTACGTAAAGAATGGCCTTAACGAAGGGTTCGAATTTAACAATCCCAATAAAAAAGGTGAATGTGGTTGCGGTGAGTCTTTCACTGTATAACTCCCTCTTCTCCTTCCATCCTTTTCATTAAAACAGTGACTTTTTATAGCACTGTTTTAATGTATTTAATTAACGTGGACCTCCTTTCTAATGAATCATTTTGAGTTGTTCAATTTACCCGTAGAACTCGATATCGATTTGGCGAGCTTAAAAACTAGTTTCTTAAGTTTGCAACAGCAATATCACCCAGATAAAGCAGAAGATAAAGATCAGGCATTGATCAAATCAAGTGAAATCAATCAAGCTTTTAAAGTACTTTCGCAAGTAGATAGCCGCGCTGCTTATCTATTAGCGTTAAAAAAGCAAGATCACCACCTCGATCAATCCATTAGTGATTTTGAGTTCCTACAATCAGCTCTAGAACTTCGTGAGCAACTTGATGAAGCAACTTCACAAGAGCATTTAAGTACTCTTAAGCAAGAAGTTTTTCAGTGGATTGATGGCTTAGTTCGCGAATTTAAAATTGACTACTCAGATGAAGATTGGGGCGAAGCTCGAGATACTGTACGTAAATTACGTTTCTTTCAGCGCGTTCTTAACGATATTGAAAAAGCAGAAGATCAACTGTTGGATGATGAAGACAACTTTGATTTAGACGATGATTTTTAATTTGCTTTTTCCAATTTATATTCAAAGGATTTAACTCATGGCACTTTTGCAAATTGCTGAACCGGGTCAATCCAGTGCCCCACATGAACACCGCATTGCGATTGGTATCGACCTAGGAACAACACATTCTTTAGTTGCGACAGTGTTATCAGGCAAACCAAAAGTCCTTAACGACGAAAAAGAAAGACGACTTCTTCCTTCTATTGTGCATTATGGAAATGATGTCACTCATTATGGTGAAGAAGCAAAACCTTTCATTATTGCTGATCCAAAAAATACAATTGTTTCTGTAAAGCGTTTTATGGGACGCTCAAAAGCAGATATCAAATTTCAACACCCATATGAATTAGTGGGTTCTGAAAATGAGATGCCAGCTTTCGAGACACGTTCTGGTCGTAAAACGCCTGTTGAAATTTCAGCTGAAATTTTAAAACAACTAAAAGAACGTGCTGAATCTAGTTTACAAAACCCAGTAAATGGAGCCGTAATTACTGTTCCAGCTTATTTTGATGAAGCACAACGTCAAGCAACACGCGATGCTGCACAGCTGGCTGGGTTGAATGTACTACGTCTTTTAAATGAGCCAACTGCTGCTGCTGTGGCTTATGGTTTAGATCTAGAAACGAATTTAGCTACAGATCATAACTATGTGATTTATGACCTAGGTGGTGGTACTTTCGACGTATCAATCCTACGTTTTTCACAAGGTGTCTTTGAAGTATTAGCTACAGGTGGTCATACTGCTTTAGGCGGTGATGATTTAGATCGTCTCATTGTTAAGTGGGCTAAAAAACAATTAAATATTGATACGCTAAGTGATGAAAACTATGCAGTATTTATTGTTGCTGCTCGCCAAGCAAAAGAACAACTCTCTACACAAGAATCCGTTCAGTTAAAACTACTTGAAAATGTACTAACACTTGATCGCTCAACCTTTGAGAGCATTATTCAAGTTGCTTTAGATAAAACAATCAGTGTTTGCAAACGCGTTTTACGTGATGCAAAACTTGAGTTATCAGATATTCAAAATGTTGTTTTAGTAGGTGGTTCTACGCGTTCGTATGCTGTTCAGCAAGCGGTTCGCAATGTATTTAACCAAGAACCACTTTGCACAATTAATCCTGATGAAGTAGTAGCGATTGGTGCTTCTATTACAGCCAATCAATTAATTGGAAACAGCCAAGACGGCTCACTACTTTTAGATGTTACTCCTCTTTCTCTTGGCTTAGAAACCATGGGTGGATTAGTAGAGCGTCTTATTTCTCGTAATACAGCTATTCCGGTTGCTCGCCGCCAAGAGTTTACTACTTATCAAGATGGCCAGACTGCCATGCTGATTCATGTAGTTCAAGGTGAAAGAGATTTAGTCGAACACTGTCGATCGTTAGGAAGATTCGTTCTTCATGGCATTCCCCCAATGACTGCTGGTCAAGCACGTATTGAAGTTACCTTTCAGGTAGATGCAGACGGCTTGCTTACTGTTTCAGCTCGTGAAACAACTTCAGGTGTACAAGCTCAAATTGATATTAAACCATCTTATGGTTTATCAGAGTCTGACACTGAACGCTTGCTAATTGAAGGTTTCCAACATGCAGAAGAAGACAAAAATCTGCGTCATTTAAAAGAAACCAAAGTTGAGGCCCAACGCGAGCTTGAAGCATTAGAACAAGCTTTGAAAGTGGATGCTGATTTACTCAATAATGAACAGCTCGAAGTACTTAAAGCCGCTGAAAACTCGCTTAAAGTACAACTTGAAGACAATGATATTCAAGCAATTAAAAAAGCTGTAGAACAACTTAAAGTACATAGTGATGCTTTTGCTGCACTACGTATGAATCGACATATTGACCACGCCTTAAAAGGTACAAAACTTGAAGATTGGTCAAATTCAAACTAAAGGTATAGGTGATCAATATGCCCCGCATTAAAGTACTTCCTCACGCTCAATTTTGTCCTGAAGGTGCAGAATTTGAAGTTGAACAGAATGCAAATCTTTGCCAAAGTTTGCTTGATCGAGGAATTAAAATCGAACATGCATGTGACATGTCATGCGCTTGTACAACATGTCACGTAGTAGTTCGTAAAGGTTTTGATAGCTTAGAAGAAATGGATGATGTTGAAGCAGATCTTTTAGATCGCGCTTGGGGTCTTGAACCGGATTCTCGCCTCTCATGCCAAGTAAAAATTGTTGATGAAGATTTAGAAATTGAGATCCCTAAATATACAATCAACCACGCTTCAGAAAATCATTAATCGTGTTAATAAAAAAAGCTGCTTTAAAAGCAGCTTTTTTTATATTTTATAGACTCTAAACTTGATCTTGTTGGTCTATTTCTAAAGTTTTAACTTCATCTTCAAGTCTTAACTGCGCTATACCTTGAGTATTCACTAAAGTTTGTTGAACTTTAATTCGTTGAATCATTTTCTCAAGCACTTCTACTAATTCAGGATATTCATAGTTTTGTACTTCTTCTAAATTAAGTACCAAGTGAAAGCCTTTATACTCATAATCGAACCATTGCTGATGATCCGATTTATTGCCTGTATATTTCTCCATCACTTGCCATGTCTTTACCGCACCTTGAATACCTTTTAGATAAATCGGTGTTTTAGGTGCGCACAGGAAATCACTTTTGATTAATTGATAAGTATCATCTGAAATTAAGATTTCATCTATTTCAGCAGCATATTGCAGACGAGCCGCTAAATTCACATCACGACCTACAATCGTATAAGCCATACGATGTGTTGCCCCATAATTTCCTACGTGGCAATAACCAGTACTAATGCCCATTCGGATATGCAATGCTGAGTAACCCATTTTTTTCCAGCGCTCGCGCAACAATTTCATTTGCTGACGCATAGCGATTGCCATTTCTACACAGGCTTTGGCATCTTGCTCCACACCTTGTGAATTCGGATCACCAAAAAATATAAGGATGGCATCACCCATAAATTTATCGACTGTGGCTTCATACTGTTTAGCGATTTCTGTCATATGACTTAAATAGTCATTAAGCAAAAATGCTAAATCATCTGGAATCAAAGTTTCTGATAACTCCGTAAAACCCTGGATATCAGAAAAAAACACTGTCATTTTTTTACGCTTATATTCAATCTTTGCTTCAGCCTCACCGCGCATAATAGACTGCCATAATTGTAATGGCGCATAACGACTTAACTGATTAGCAAAAGCAATATAGCGGGTCATTTGGTCATAGTAATGTTGACGCTGTTGACTGATTTTTTTAACCCAACGATGCTGGTAGTAGTTTCCGATGGTAATAAACATAACCAAGCCAAGAAGTGTAATTACAGTCAACTCTTGGCTAGTAGGCTCAAAATATGTATAAAAACCAAATAAAAAGAAAGTACTTAAATAAAAAATAATCGCGCCTAACAAACTGGTCAAACAAATGACTGCGAAAGAAATACGACTATTAATTGCTGAATAAAATAATGCAAAAATTGCAATAAATGTAGGCACCAAATTAAGATGCAGACCTGCTAAGGTAACTGCCACAACAATTGCATCGATTGCAAAGAAAACACTTTTTTGAGTTTTTTTATCGAATTGGTACTGAAGCCAATGTTCTAACTTCGAACTAATAAAAAGCAGAAATAGGAAAAAAGGTGGAACATAGATCTGATAATTTGTATTAGGTGAGGTAAAAGCATAGATCACTAAAATTAATGACAGAATTGAATATCCCATCAAACGATGAAAATATGCAAACTGCTTAGGCTCTCTATCGATAAACCTCTCTAATTGCACCCTATCCTCCACACCTCAATGTAGCCACATTTATATAAATGTGGCATTGCATTGATTTAGTCCATGCGCCAATCAAATGGCATATCACCTTGACCACGTAACGCAAGCATAAGAGTTTGACGCATATGAGCCAGCACATCATTTGTATAAGGAACCGCAGGTGTACCCCATACTGGTTTAGGCCATGCAACATCATTCTGATAACGTACCACATGATGGAAATGCAATTGAGGCACCATATTGCCCAAAGCTGCAACATTCATTTTATCAGCGCGGAATACACGAGATAGCTGGCTAGACAACCAACTTGATTCGCGCAAAAACTGTTCTTGGTCAGCTTGGCTCAACTCATATAATTCTGTGATTCCCGGCACACGAGGGATTAAAATCAGCCAAGGGAATTGCATATCATTCATTAAACGACATGTTGAAAGCGGAAAATCGCCTACAAAAAAAGTATCTTGAGCAAGTTGTGGATGCAAACTAAACATATCTTTTATAAATGACAATAAACAATAATGGCTAATACTATCACATCAGTTTTGATGTGAGTATTGCTAGTGTCTGGTTTGATTACAAATAACAATGATTTTATGCACTTATTCCCCCAATAGACCGAGAAATCGTGCATAAAATTCTGTTATCAACATACAAAGGATTTATATAGAATGAAAATCACTTTAAAACACTATTCAAGCATGTAATTCATTCAATAATTTCGCTAATAAATCATTAATAAATTGGATTCGTTTTTCCTGCTCTTCAAGCTGAACCATAACCTTTAAACGTTGACCACCTTCCATACGATAATAGGTTGGATGCTTTTGCATGAGTTGAATAATACTGATGGCCTGAACAGGTGTATCAGGCGAGAATTCAATATTGCCGCCTTGAGTATTAATATCAATTTTAGTAATCCCCAGCTGTTCAGCTTTCAGTCGAATTTGATGAACACTAAATAAGTGTTTAACTGATTGCGGTGGAACCCCAAAACGGTCAATAAGCTCCATACGGATGTTGTCGAGCTTTTCTTGGGTATCTGTATTACTAATACGCTTATAGAATAATAAACGCTGATGCACGTCACCTAGGTACTCATCTGGAATAAGAGCAGGTATGTGTAAATTAATTTCTGCTGTTAATGATAAAGGTGCATCAAAATTCGGCGTTTTGCCTTGCTGAATCGCTTTAGTAGCTTTTTCCAGCATTTCCATATATAGGCTATATCCAATTGCCTGCATTGAACCACTTTGCTGCTCACCTAAAAGCTCACCGGCACCTCGAATTTCTAAATCTTCCGTAGCCAGCATGAAACCAGCACCAAGAGTTGAAGCACGTTGGATTGCATCAAGGCGTTTTTCAGCATCACCTTTTAAATGCTTTATGGAAGGAACCAATAAGTAGGCATAAGCTTGGTGGTGTGAACGTCCTACACGGCCACGCAGTTGATGTAATTGAGCTAAACCAAGTTTGTCAGCCCTTTCTATCAAAATAGTGTTGGCATTTGGAACATCAATTCCAGTTTCGATAATTGTTGAACATACCAATACATTGTATTCTTTGTGATAGAACTGTTGCATGACTTGCTCAAGTTCTCTTTCCCTCATTTGTCCGTGAGCCACTGCTACACGAGCTTCAGGAACAAGCACGCGAATATTTTCAGCTGCTCTCTCAATCGTATCAACTTCATTGTGCAAGAAATATACTTGGCCACCACGTAGTAACTCACGCAAGATCGCTTCTTTAATAGACGCTTCGGTATGTTCTTGTACAAAGGTTTTAACAGCTAAACGACGGGCTGGCGGTGTAGCGATGATAGATAAATCACGCATTCCCGAAAAAGCCATATTTAAAGTACGTGGAATTGGTGTAGCTGTAAGTGTTAACATATCAACATCTGCGCGTAATGCTTTAATACGCTCTTTATCACGCACACCAAAACGGTGCTCTTCGTCGACCACCATTAGCCCGAGATCTTTAAACTGCACATTTTCTTGTAAAAGTTTATGGGTGCCCACCACAATATCGACTTTGCCTTCAGCAAGGTCTTCAATATTTTTCGTATGCGTTTTATTTGAACCAAAGCGTGATAATACTTCAATACGAACAGGCCAGTCGGCAAAGCGGTCTTTAAAAGACTCATAATGCTGTTGAGCAAGCAATGTCGTCGGTACTAAAACAGCAACCTGTTTGCCATTTTGCACCGCAACAAATGCTGCTCGCATTGCAACTTCTGTTTTACCAAAACCAACGTCCCCACAAACAAGTCGATCCATCGGTTTAGCTTGTTGCATATCATAAAGTGTCGCTTCAATAGCATTGGCTTGATCAAGTGTTTCTTCATACGCAAATCCACTCGCAAATTGCATATAAAGTGACTGATCGACTTCAAAACCAAAGCCAGGTTTTGACTGACGACGTGCTTGTATATGTAGCAACTCTGCTGCAACATCATGAATTTGTTCTAAAGCTTTACGTTTAGCCTTACTCCACGCGTCAGTTCCAATTTTATGTAATGGTGCTAAATCTGGATCTCCGCCACTATAGCGACTAATGAGATGCAAGTTAGTTACAGGCACGTAAACTTTTGCCTCTTCAGCATAGTCTAGTTGCAAGAATTCATAATCTTGCCCTTCAATTGCCAAAGTAATTAATCCAGCATAACGCCCTACACCATGGTCAATATGAACAACAGGAGCACCTATGCTTAATTCGGTCAAACTACGAATTAGGAATTCTTCTGAAACTTCTTGCTGACGTTTACGACGACGTTGAACTACGCGATGCTCATACAACTGATTTTCTGAAATAACAGACAATTGATCGGTTAAAAGCAAACCACGGTCTAATGGTGCATTCGTAATAGCAATCGCAAACTGACTTTTCTGGAATTGCTCAAAACTATCTACACTAGGAATATCTCCCAGACTGGCACGCAAACCATCTCTTAAACTTTCTCGTCGACCAGCACTTTCTGCAACCAATAAAACAGGATGATTTGCTTCATCAATATATTTTTTAACTACCGCAAATGGTTTTTCTTTTTTCGGGTCAACTGGCAACTTAGGTGGTTGCTCAACCTTAAGATTTAGAGCCCCAGCTTTTTTTTCAACTGCTTCAGCGCTTACAAGCATACGTGGGAACTGATTTAAAGCACTTAGCAAGTTATTGGGTGCAATAAATAACTCATCAGGAGGGAGAATTGGTTGATCTGCGTTATGGCGTCTATCTTCATAACGACGAAAAACTTCTTTCCAAAAACTGGTTAAATCGGTATCCACATCATCAGTAGTAATTACAATGCAATTCTTTGGGAAGTACGTTGTAAGTGCACTTTGAGATTGCATGTGGGTTTTATTAAAAAACAACGGTAAATAAAACTCGATTCCTGGAGATGCGATTCCATCAAGAACATCTTGGTAAATTGGGTTTTTCTTAGGATTCGCGGTCGGAAAAAGTTCAGAATAACGATCTCTGAAAATGGAGCGAGCTTCTTTTAATGGGAACTCTTTCGCGGGAAGAACTGTAAAACTTTTTAACGTTGTGGTGGTTCTTTGTGTTTCTGGATCAAAGAATTTTAAAGTATCAATTTCATCATCAAATAGGTCAATACGGATAGGTGCATCCTGACCAGATGCAAAAATATCCATAATGCTGCCACGTACAGCAAACTCACCATGGTCGTAAACTGTATCTACTAAATGATACCCAGCATGTACTAAACGTAGCTTCTGTTGTTCTAAATCAAATTTTTGCCCCACACGTATATCAAAATGCTCACCTAAAACCCAAGAATATGGTGCAACTCTTTGAGCTAAAGTGCTTGCTGAAATGAGCAATACACCTTTTTGCGGCATATTGGATAAAATCGCGAGTCGTTCTGAAACAATATCTTGATGAGGTGACAAGCGGTCATACGGCAAAATCTCCCAATCAGGGAAAATTGTCGGTTTTATGCCATAAAATTCAAGTTCACTTTCTAACTGGGCAACATGTTGGTTATTTCGAGCTACTACAACGAGCAAAGATGAATGCTGAACGGCAATTTCTTTGAATAATAATGCAGCAGACGAACCTAATAACGACCCTACCCAACGTTTTTCACCGGCTTTGAGCTGTTGTAAATTCAATTGAGAGATTTCTTGTTGAAACATGTATATGGCTTTTATCAGCTAAAAAGATATGAGCTCAATAGTAGCATGATGTTTTTAGTGAAATGAGTTATTTTTTTGAAAATCAAACTACTAGTTGGCCCTACTTTTTATATTTTTTAATCAATTAACTATGATTATTTATCACGCAAAAACAAAACGTAATATTGATTTAAAATTTGTATAATCGCTTTGAGTTGAAGTAGCTTTTCTTGAGTATTTTCCAATCTTGCAACATAGCGCTGTGTTGCGATTTCTAAATCAATCTTTTCATTAATTTGTGGCGTAATTTGAAATAACTTTTGAAGATTATCAAAATTCTGTAATTTACGGTTTGAGAAATATTCAAGATGCTCTGACCACTTCTGATTAATCACTACATCATTAATGATAGGCCCACGTTCAGAATCAAATTTTAATTGATTCTCTTGCAAGTAAAGTTTTTCTGGTGTTTCTTTTGAGCCTTGAAAAAGCTGCGTTATCTTTTTAAACATTTCATCACATCATATTTATTTCAATTTAAATAATGGAAGTAATCTAGTCACTCCCATCATTTAAGTCTTCTAAACTAACGACTATTCATCGCCTAAATCATCAAGAAAATCTACAGTCGGTACAAAAAATAAAGTACCTGTTTGAGCAGTACTAAAGTCAAGTAACCGATCTAGGTTACCATGCTCATTGCCTAAAAACATGTTCTCAAGCATTTGTCGGGTTGTACTAAATTTACGCGAGTAGCCAATAAAGAATGTGCCATATTCATTTCTAGACGGATTTGAAAAAGGCATATTAGCTCGCATAATTTTAAGTTCATTACCTTCTGCATCATGAGCTTTACTAACGACATTATGAGCCGTTAAAGGTTTTTCATCATCGCCGAGCTCAACATCATTGAACTTTTTTCGGCCGATTACTTTTTCTTGCTCTTCGTCAGTTAATGAACGCCATTTGTCCATATCATGTGTATATTTTTGGATAAAAGCATAACTTCCCCCGATAAAGTCAGGGTCTTCATCGCCTACTAATGCCCACTGTGCTGCAATAACAGGTTCAGGATTCTCTGTTCCATCCACAAAGCCAATAATTGCACGACCGTCAAAATAACGAAAACCATGAACTTCATCAATTGGATACGTTACTTTACCAAGCTGTTGATTAATTATATTACCCAGCTCGTAACATAAAGTCTGACGATCAGCACGTATATGAAAAAATAAATCACCCGGAGTTGAGACAGCCGTGTATTTCGGACCTCTAATTTCTTGAAATGGTTGTAACTCTTGAGGCTTGGATTGCTCTGGAAATAATATATCCCATGCATTTGAGCTAAAACCTAAAGTAGCATTAAATTTACTATCTGGATAACGATTAAAGAGACTTCTGGTTAGTGCTGAAAAATTAGCAGCAAAATCTTTTACTTTTTCTATTACAGAATCACCTTGAGCTAGTCCCAATACAATAAATAATGCATTTTCACCAGGAGTACTCGTTACAGGTTGAATTCTCATACATTCCATAAAATATGCCTTTTTAGGTATTTAAGCTTATTAATTTAGCATACTCATATTTTTTTCATACAACCTGTTAAGAAATCTGATGTTGATAAGAGTTTAAGAAAACGCCTAAACTCTTACTCAGATTAAGCTTAATCAACGTCCATATTGCTTTTTTAAATACTTTACGATTTGAGCCGACTCAAACATCTTCACTCCCGTATTTGGGTCTACTAAGTATGGTACTTGCATTTTACCTTGCATAATCGGCAACAGCTTTTCTCTTTTTCCGCCTTCTAAAGGTATGTATTTACCAGGTTTTAAGCGAAGAATAGCAGGTCCCATATCTTGCCATCTCTCTTTTGCCACATTATGCAAAATATATGGTAGCTCAAGTTCAGAGAGTAGACTTCTTACAATTCGTGAATACGGACTTGCTTCAAAACTCCATAACTCAAGTTTTTGTTCAGGTGCAGCTCTATCAACAATTTTTTTATTTATCCATATTCCACGAGCTCCATTTAATATAGTTCCTGCAACTGCAACATAAGGCATGTTTGGGTAACTCGAAAATTTCTGCGGTGTTTTCCCTGTCTTACCATAATGTTTAAATAAATGATGAATAATATCCTGTGATTCATATAGCTGATCGCCAGTATTTTCATCAATTAAAAATGGAAACTGTAATTTACCGCCTTTTTCTTTTACAACTGAACGATACTTTGTTCCACCTTTAGGACATGGATAAATTTCAACGTCCAGATTCAAAAGTGTAATCACTTCACGAACACGACGGCAAAATGGTGAACCTTCAAATTCATATAATTTCAAAGCCTTTGCAGGTTGTTGTGGAAATGCTGTTCCTGAAACACCTCTACCACCTTCAGCAATTGCAGATACAACTGCTTGAAGTACTTTAATTTGATGAATCACCATCATGCCTTCCTTTATATTAGAGAATTAGACTAATTTTTCTTTTGCTATCACAATCCCATTATTATCAGCATAGATAAAATCACCAGATTGAATTGTGACTCCACCAAAATACAAATTAATATCTACCTCACCAATGCCCTTACGATTACTTTTTTGTGGAATTGCAGCCAATGCATGTACTCCCAAATCTAAGGTCGCAAGTGCATCAACGTCTCGTACACAACCGTAAATCACTACACCATTCCAGTTGTTTTTAACTGCTGACTCAGCAATCAAATCACCCATGAGTGCACAGCGCATAGATGCACCACCATCCACAACTAATACTTTACCTGTACCATCTGTTGCCAATAACTCTTTTACACGTGAGTTATCTTCAAAGCACTTTACTGTTACAACCTGTCCCCCAAAAGTTTTACGAGCTCCATAACTTTGAAAGAACTTGCCATCCATTGATGGGATTACAACCTGTAAGCCTTTTTCAGGGTTATCATCTAATAAATCACATGTTACAAATGGTACTGTCGACACTTTAATACTCCCTTATCGAGTTTGTTGTATGCTCAGATTATCATATCGTTTAAAGGCTTCAATTTGCGTTAGCGCCGCTACGACCATCGTATGAGCCAATTGCTCGACAGTTACTGGCTTATATTTGAATGGCTTTTGAAATTTATTCTCAATAAGTTTAAATAGACTCTGCCCTAAGTCTTCAATAAACCGTACATCGCTGCGTTTACCAATCAGTAAAGACGGTCTAAAAATAGATAGTTTTTCGAGTTCTAAGCTCTCAATATAATCCTCTAACTGTCCTTTCATTTTATTATAGAAAATTGGAGAGTTTGCATTTGCTCCAAGGGCACTCACTAGCAGTAAATGAATGTGCTTATCTTGCACTAGATCTGCTAAATGGGCATTGATTTCATAATCCACGGCATAAAAAGCCTGTTTTGAACCAGCCACTTTTAATGTTGTTCCAAGACAGCTAAAAGCATGGGTATGGCCATTCACATCTTCATCATTGAGTAATAAAAAGTCCTCTATAACAAGTTGAGTAACTTTTTTATATGTATTAAGTAGTTGTGATTCTTTTCTTACCACAACAGTAATCGCTTCAAATTCTGGTGTTTGCTCAAGCTGTTCGACAAGCGCTAAACCCACAAGTCCCGTAGCACCTATCACAATTGCTTTTTTAGTACTTATAGTCATTTTTTATCCAACCCTCTTTAAGTTTGTATCAAATTTAACCTTTTCTTACCGTTTTAGCAGCCCCTAAAACCGCTTAAAACGCTCGCAAGGCTTGACTTCACCGTGTTGATTCATCACAATATGGCACTTGTTTACGGGCTGGTGATGGTTACACCAGTTTACTGAATTGACCACAGCCCGCCCAGACCAACTTATTTTCAAGGAGTGCAAGAGTGGCAAACTCTGCTCAAGCTAAAAAACGTGCGCGTCAAAACGTTACAGCGCGTAAACACAACGCAAGCTTGCGTTCTATGGTTCGTACCTACATCAAACGTACTTTAAGTGCAATCGCTGGTGGTGATTATGCTGTTGCTACAGAAGCTTACAAAAAAGCTGTTCCTGTAATCGACCGCATGGCTGATAAAGGCATCATCCACAAAAATAAAGCTGCTCGTCATAAGAGCCGTTTAAATGCTCAAGTTAAAGCGTTAGCTAACTAATTTGAACATGTAAAAAAAGCCCAATAGGGCTTTTTTTATTATCTATTGTTTTTGAGCCTATAGCACTTTATGAAATTTAGCTACATTCAGCTCATAGGCCTTTCCTCTCCAAATCCACTTTAATTTACAATTTGGAAACTCTTCACCTTCAAACCATACAAATAATCCTTCCATCATTTCCGGCCAGTCTTCTTTCTTAATTTTATTCTCGCCAGAAATTACAGCAACAATTGCTGCAATAATCGTGTCATGACTCACGGCTAAACTAAGACCGCCTTTAGTTTTTGGATGAGTCCGGTAAATAAGCTCTAGTACATCTAAAACACCTGTAATGGGATGTTTCATACCAGGTAATGCATTATTTACAAAACTATTAATAAAACCTAAAGCACCCTGCTTTTTAAAATAAGGAGCAGCTTGTTGTATATCCAACACAAAGCTACCCGGTTCAACAAGTAGCCCTTGCTCAATAATTTCAATCGTATGAGTATTTGATTGGGGACTTACATCGTCAGCCCCTTCAATCATGAGTGCCGCCGTATCGACACAGCGTTGTATTGGACTTGAAATACAATGCTGAATAACACGATCTGTATTTTTGATTAAGTAATTACCCCATGCCTGCGCAAGCTCACGTCCTTGAGGAGTAAGTTGGAGATCATAACCAGCCAAGCCCTGCCCATCTACAAGTTCTCTTAAAGAATGGCGCGTAAATAAGGTTACAGGAGTTGAAGCATCGGGCAATAAATCAATTGCTTCAAACATACTTTTAGGCAATAAATCGAGTGCCATCTTTATCTTGTCATCTTTTTTCAATACTTTGCCACTATAACATGTCTGGCATAACTCTCAATCGATAACACCTGATTGGGCTAATGCTTCAAATGCTATTTTTTTGCTTTCCTGATCACGAAAAGCGATAAAGCCCTTATTTAAAACCGTGCTTCTTTGGTTATATTCAAAAGGTTTTCCATCCAGAGTAAGTAAACCACCGCCTATACTTTCTAACAGACCTTGACCAGAACTGGTATCCCATTCAGAAGTAGGATGAAAGCGTGGGTAAATATCTATTTCACCTTCTAACATCATGCAAAACTTATAGGCACTCCCAGCTTCTCGTCGAATAATGCGATGTTCTTTTTCTATAGGTTGAATAAATTTTTGGTATTTTGGATTTTTACTACAGTGACTAAGTCCTATTTGTATAGGTGCATCTAGCGAAGTTGAACTAACCTGATATTGATACCATTGTTGTTGGCTAAAGCTATATTTAAAAGGTAAATCTTGCAGATATCCTAAGTACACCACTTGTTCACATGGCACGGCAATAACTGAGAAAACTGTTTCTTTGCCGTTGATCAAGCTTAGATTGATCGTAAATTCATCACGTTCATGTATAAACTCTTTCGTACCATCAAGCGGATCTAACATCCAACATGTAGACCAGTCATGACGGGCACTATAATCACTTTCTTCAGACAATACAGGCAACTCTGGAGTAATCTCTGCAAGATGCTTTAATAAAAATCTATTTACCTTTAGATCTGCTTGGGTTACAGGTGAATCATCTTGCTTTTCATGAATAGTAAACTCATAACCCGCAGAATAGTTTTGATATTCTTCTAGTAAAATCTGACTCGCCTGTTCCAAAATCGGCAGAAGTTGGTGAATTAAATTATCTTGTGGGCGCGTAGTTGTTATAAACATAAATATGCTCTATATAGTTTCATTTCTATTATAGGTGAATTATGAACAATTCTATATTCGCCAACAGTTTGATTTACTAAAATAGTCATTTATCCTAATCATTAGGATTGTTACTTTCCGCCTATGCTATTGAGGTAATATGAATAATTTTAATATTTATAAAAGTCTTTATTCCGTACAAAAAACAATCTATAAGTTATGAAAAATAAACAACTTAAATCAGATTTATCCATTTCCTTTTCATATATTTCTTGGTATGTTCAAGGACACAATAACAAGATGGAAGAAAGTGCACATGATGCTATATGGATATCATTTCTCGACAATAGAACATAACTGGGAAGACCTTAAGCCCTTAAATGAGTTTCTACAAACATTTGCAGATGATGATGGTGATGTCTCAACACGAGATAAAGAATCACTCAAAGAAATCATAGCGAAATCTGATACAGCGTTGGCTCTCGCTAGAGAAATGGGTTGGGATGGTAGTTATACTGGCTGCCCTTATCTATTCTGGTTACCAAGTAAAAATAGCCAATCTTTTGAATATGGCTGATATGTGCTGAATTAGCAGGAGACTTTCACTTGGGATATGCTAGGCAGCTAAC
>NZ_JBQENP010000009.1:0-82134 GCF_052044755.1 Acinetobacter sp. 22512
TGGCATAGAGCACACCTCATAAGTTTTAAAAGTCTAACTTATGGGGTGCAGTTCAGAACGGGAGGGGGACACCTTCGGGTGTGCTGGCTCTATGACCAGTCCGTCAACCCTCTTTCGTTCTGCCACCATAAATTTAATGTCTGGCAGAACTCCAAATAAAAAGGAGTTGGCTTTGCACATCCATTATTTCTTGGCAGCCCTTGCCATAAGCTATCACGACACAGCTTAGACGTTTAAAGCAGTTTGATTGCCCTAAGGTTTTCAAGCTTTAAATCGTCACGACCAAAAAACTTAATCAACAATAAAACTTGAGATGTGCCAAGCACAGTCTTTATGGCTTTGCTGTGCCTTTTTTTCTCCCAAAAGGGGCACAGGCTTTTTTATCTCATTTACAAACAACAAGAATTTATAACGGTAAAACTATGCCAAAGTTAGTGCTTTCTTTCCGTGCCATACAAGTCATCAACAAGTCGATTGATTTATTTCACCATCGTGGCTTTCATACCGTTGGGGTAGATCGAATCGTCAAAGAGTGTGCAATCACCAAAGCGACTTTTTATAACTTTTTTCATTCAAAAGAGCGGTTTATTGAAATCTGCTTGATCGTCCAGAAAGAACGATTAAAAGAAAAAGTGGTCTCAATTGTTGAGTACGGCCAAGACACAAGCGCGACCGATAAACTCAAACAGCTTTATTTCTTACATACCGATGTAGAGGGGATGTATTACCTCTTATTTAAAGCCATGTTTGAAACGAAACTGACCTATCCAAAAGCCTATATCACCGCAGTGAGATATCGCACATGGCTGCTGAATGAAATCTATAGCCAGCTTATAAAACTAAAAACCGATGCGACCTTTCAAGATGCCAAACTATTTTTATATATGATTGAAGGCGCAATCATTCAGCTTTTAAGTTCAGATGGGGCAATCGATCGGGAAAAGATGTTGGATTGTTTTTTATGCAGTTTAGGTAGGTGATGTAAAATGCTGGGCTGATAACAAAAAATATTAGACCGGTCGTCTACTAATCTATATAGTGAGGCCTTACTTTGTTGACCTTCTAGTTTAAAAGAGAAAATTAATGTCTATTATTCTTCATCATTTAAATGCTTCACGCTCATTTCGCATTCTGTGGTTACTTGAAGAAATTAATCAACCTTATGAATTAAAAAGTTATTTTCGAGATAAAACTACAAATCTTGCACCTCAAGAATTAAAAAACATTCATCCTTTAGGAAAATCACCTGTGATTGAGCTTAATGGAAAAGTAATTGCAGAATCAGGTGCCATTGTAGAAATTTTGATTGAAAAGTTTGCTCCTCAACTTATGCCCGCGAAAGATACAGACAGTTATCTTGATTATTTACAATGGGTTCATTTTTCAGAAAGTTCGGCTATGGTTCCATATTTATTAAATATTTTTAATTCGATTGAGTTAAAAAATGGCACTCAATTAAAGTTCTTGGATCAATATGCGCATACTGAGTTAGATAAAGTATTTTCCTATTTAGATCAACAATTAGTAGGCAAAAAATTCTTAGTAGGCGATTGCTTAACGGGTGCAGATTTTATGATTGGTTTCGTAGTCTATGGTCTAATTAATTCTTTAAATATTCGATCAAAATATCTCAATATTGAGCAATATGTAAAAAGTCTCGAAAACCTAGAAAGCTGGCAAAAAGCCATGTCTATAGAACAAAATCTTCATCACCAAACCAATGCCTAAAAACGAAATACCCTTAAGCAATTAAAAATAGAATTGATTTCCCAAGTTGAGAAATCAATTCAGCAATTTAGATCCCTTCAACAAAACTCACCATGACATCACAGCAGCCTTGGCGTTTACTTTTGGCAAGCTGATATTCAGGTGAAAAATAACATTCACGTGCAGTTTCCATGTCTGGAAATTCAATGACCACGTGACGTTCAAACTCTTGTCCCTCTAAAACTTCTGAGGCACCACCACGCGCAAGAAACTTGGCGCCGTACTTTTGAAAAGCTTGCGGAGCAGTGGCCATATATTGTTTATATTGTTCCATATCATGAATGGTGACATGAGCAATCCAGTAAGCAGACATATCGTATTTCCCTATAATTCATTCAATAAAGGTTTATTTACCTTTTCCTAAAACTTGTGATTTCAGGCATCTAAAATATTTTTTGCGACAGCAGCAGCTTCGGCAATATGTTCAGCAACCGCTTGTTTTGCCTTTTCAGGGTCTTTGTGAAGGTAGATAGCTTCACACATATTTTTAATACGTTGATAACCTGAAATTTCACGCTTTGTTGATTTCATGGTCATGGCACGAAGACGGCTAATTCGGCCATTTAAGCGTTGTACCACTTCCCAAGCAATATGATGGTTTGCTGTAGTAAAGATGGTTTGATAAAGCTGGGTTGAGGTCGCAATAATCAGATTAATGTCATCGGCAGCAAAAGCAGCTTTAAGATCTTCTAATAGAAGCTTTAATTTTTCAGCAGTTTTCTCATCCAGGTTTTTAGTGCAGTCAGCCACAGCGCTTTGCTCTAACAAGAGACGAATTTCATAAATCTGTGAAG
Source organism: Acinetobacter sp. 22512 (assembly GCF_052044755.1). Lineage (NCBI taxonomy): Bacteria > Pseudomonadati > Pseudomonadota > Gammaproteobacteria > Moraxellales > Moraxellaceae > Acinetobacter > Acinetobacter sp. 22512. The sequence goes on from NZ_JBQENP010000009.1 coordinate 2,562, forward strand.
CGATGTCCCAGTTAAGTAGCGAAACAATAGGGCCTTTATTTGGCAAAATCTCGACTAAACCTTCTGCTTCCAAATAACGAATCACTTCGCGAACCACAGAACGGCTCACGCCGAGTTCTTCACATAACGTTCTTTCAACCAGTCTTTTTCCCGAAGGGAAATAGCCTGTAATAATGGCATTACGCACTTTATCTAAACACAGCTCTCGTAAAGTTACGGGCGGGTTTTCAATTTTAAGATTCATAAATAATTAAATTTTCCTGTTTTTTAACATGTTGAGTTTCATCACATGTTTTTCAATGAAAATTAGCATAGCAAACTCTTGCTTTTTTTTCAGTATGTATTATGGTATACCATAATACGAATGACAAGATAATTTACTTGCAAGGAAGAGCAATGGAACTTATACGTAAAACAGTGCTTCATGTAGAAACCACTTATGTAGATGGCGGTAAAGAAGCAGCAAAGCCTTTAAAAATGGTGGCAGCTGCAGCGGTCATTAAAAACCCGTGGGCAGGGCAAGGTTATGTAGAAAACCTAACACCGGAAATTCGCCGTATTGCGCCAATCTTAAGCGAGCATTTAACCAAACTTATTCTTGATGAAGTGGGTTCAGGTGATGTCGTTGAAGCTTTTGGCAAAAGTGCAGTGGTGGGCTTAAATGGTGAACTTGAGCATGCATCAGCTTTAATTCACACCTTACATTTTGGTAATACTTACCGTAGTGCTGTCGGTGCGAAATCTTATTTGGCATTTAACAATACCCGTGGCCCAGCAAACGCGCCGATTTTAATTCCAATGATGGATAAAAATGACGAAGGCCGTCGTTCTCATTACTTAACATTGCAATTTGCAATTCCAGATGCACCTGCTGCCGATGAGCTGGTTGTTGTGATTGGTGCAGCAACAGGTGGTCGACCACATCATCGTATTGGTGATCGTTATAAAGATTTGGAAGAGTTAGGTCATGATGTCAAAAACCCTGCAGCTGTCAAATAACCGTATAGCTCACTATTTTGAGCAAGGCGAAGGAGAGCCTCTGGTTCTGATCCATGGAGTGGGAATGCAAGCTGCGGCATGGTATCCACAAATTGAATATTTTTCTAAACATTATCATGTAATTTCAGTGGATATGCCGGGACATGGTCAAAGTACCAAATTACCGGCAGACGCAAAATTACAAGATTTTGTTGAATGGACCATCGAATTTATTACAGCCTTAAATCTAGGACCTGTAAATTTAGCGGGACATTCAATGGGATCACTGATTACGACAGGGGTTAGCGTTACCCGACCTGATTTGGTTAAACGAATGGCGGTGCTCAATGGAGTATATAAACGTACAACACAGGCACGTAATGCAGTCATCCAAAGAGCTGAAGAGTTAAAAACAGGCCGTATTGATGTCGAGACTCCACTACAGCGCTGGTTTGGCGAAAGTGAAGTCGAGCGTATAGCAGCAGCCAAAGTAAAAACTTGGCTCGAAAATGTCGACTTGTCTGGCTATACCACTGCATATTCTGCTTTTGCGCAAGGCGATGAAACCTATGCAGATGACTGGTCAAAGATCACTTGTCCTGCTTTGGTGTTGACCGGAACAGATGATCCGAACTCAACTGCAGAAATGGCTTTGCAAATGGCGAATCAGGCAAAGCATGGCACTGCAATAGTCATTGAAAATGAACGTCACATGGTGAACTTAACTGCACCTGACAAAGTGAATAATGCAATGCAAGCGTGGTTGGAAACCAGCGTTTAATTTGCCACACATTGCTGAAGGAATATAACAATGAGTGAAATGGATACTATCAATAAAATGCGTGAACTACGTGATGCTTTCGGGTCATTTATGACAGGCGTTACCGTGGTCACAACCTGTAAAGAAGATGGAACGCCACTTGGCTTTACAGCGAACTCTTTTGCTTCGGTGTCTTTGGACCCAGCTTTACTTCTAGTGAGTATTGCCAAGACATCAAGCAATTATCATAACTTTGCAAATGCCACACATTTTGCAATCAATATTTTGGCAGAAGAGCAAAAGGATGTTTCAAATACTTTTGCTCGTCCAAGCGAAGACCGTTTTGCAAATATTTCATGGTCAAAAAGCACTTGCCAAAATCCGCTGATCGATCATGTCAGTGCATGGTTTGACTGTACAACCTACCAAGTTGTCGATGCAGGTGACCACGCCATTTTAATTGGTAAAGTTGAAGATTTTGCTTCGACAGGTTTTGCAGGGCTTGGTTATTATCGTGGTGGATACTTCACTCCGGCCAAACTTTCTGCCGAGGTGATCTCTGGTCCTAAAGTGGTGATGAGTGCAATTATTGGTCATGAAAATACCATTTTACTTGAAGAAACTGCCGATCATAAATGGACTATTCCACATGTCATGGTAGATAAAGACGGTGCAGATAAAACGCTTGAGAAAATCTTTGCACAATATCAGCCAGATGCTTCTGCTAACTTCATTTACTCTGTATATGAAAACATTGAAAACCAGCAGCAATATATTTCATTTTTATGCAACACACCCGTAGCTCAAGCCACTAAAGGTCAGTTTGTCGATTTAAATGATCTTGAAAAGCTAGAGTTTGTAGACAGCGCTTTAGAAAGTATGTTGATGCGCTATCGCAAAGAAAACCATTTGAAAACTTATGGTGTTTATTACGGAAATCAGACAACAGGTACAGTTCGTCAAATCGTTAAAGAGGAAGTTTAATCATGCGTTTTTCATTATTTGTGCATATGGAACGTGTTTCTGATCAGCAAACCCAGAAGCAGCTTTATGATGAAATGATTGAGCTTTGTCAGATTGCAGACCGTGGCGGTATGCATGCGGTTTGGACAGGCGAACACCATGCCATGAACTTTACCATTGCACCAAACCCATTTTTAAATCTGGTCGATTTAGCCAATAAAACCAAAAATGTTCGTTTAGGTACAGGCACGGTGGTAGCGCCATTCTGGCATCCGATTAAACTTGCAGGTGAAGCTGCAATGACCGACATTATTACCAATGGCCGCTTAGATATTGGTATTGCTCGCGGTGCTTATTCGTTTGAATATGAACGTATGGTTCCGGGCATGGATGCATGGAGTGCTGGTCAGCGTTTACGTGAAATGATTCCTGCAATTAAAAACCTTTGGAAAGGCGATTATGAGCATAACGGGGAGTTTTGGCAGTTTCCAAAAACCACCTCGGCACCTCAACCGCTTCAACAACCGCACCCACCAATTTGGGTTGCTGCTCGTGATCCAAATAGCCATGAATTTGCTGTGCAAAATGGCTGTAATGTACAAGTAACGCCTTTGCATTTAGGTGACGAAGAAGTTGAAAAGCTCATGGGGCATTTCAATGCAGCTTGTGAAAAGTTCAATGAAATTCAACGTCCTGAAATTATGTTGCTCCGCCATACCTATGTGGCAGATAGCGAAGAAGATGCTCAACTGGCTGCAGATGAAATCAATACCTTCTATAACTACTTTGGTGCTTGGTTTAAAAATGAGCGTGAAATTAATCAAGGTTTAATCGCACCTTTAAGTGCTGAAGAAATAGCTGTACATCCTTTTTATACACCAGAAGCGATGCGCAAAAATAACGTGATTGGGCAGGCCCAAGAAGTGATTGACCGTTTAAAAGCTTATGAAGCGATGGGCTATAACGAATATTCTTTCTGGATTGATACGGGCATGAGCTTTGAACGTAAAAAAGCCTCATTAGAACGTATGATCAATGAAGTTATGCCGGCATTTGCATAGAGGCGAATATCATGACAGCAGATTTTCAGCTTTATATTAATGGTCAGTTTGAATCTGGTGCAGCGACTTTTGAAAGTATTAATCCTGCAACAGGTGAAGTTTGGGCACAGATGCCAGAAGCTCGAACCGATGAAGTCAACCGAGCAGTTCAAGCGGCATTTCAGGCATTAAAAGCACCGGAGTGGGCAGGTTTAACGGCCTCCCAGCGCGGTAAATTGCTCTATAAACTGGCTGATTTAATTGAAAAAGCTGCACCGCAACTGGCTCAAATTGAAACCAGTGATACGGGCAAGATTATTCGTGAAACATCGAGCCAGATTGCCTATGTCGCTGAGTATTATCGCTACTATGCAGGTATCGCCGACAAATTAGAGGGCAGTTTTCTACCCATTGATAAGACAGACATGCAAGCATGGATTGTTCGTGAACCAGTAGGCGTGATTGCTGCAATTGTTCCTTGGAACAGTCAGTTATTTCTATCGGCAGTAAAGGTAGGGCCAGCTTTAGCGGCAGGTTGTACCGTTGTGCTAAAAGCATCTGAAGACGGCCCTGGACCATTATTGGCTTTTGCTAAATTGGTCCACGAAGCGGGTTTTCCGGCTGGAGTGGTCAATGTAATTACTGGTTTCGGGCCTGAATGTGGCGCCGTGCTGAGTAGTCATCCTGATGTTGCCCATGTTGCGTTTACAGGTGGTCCAGAAACGGCACGGCACATTGTGCGTAACTCGGCTGAAAATCTTGCAAAAGTTTCACTCGAATTAGGTGGCAAATCACCATTTATTGTATTTGCTGATGCAGATATTCAAAGTGCGGTAAATGCTCAGGTCGCTGCTATTTTTGCGGCCACTGGGCAAAGTTGTGTTGCGGGTTCACGTTTACTGGTTGAAGAAAGCATTAAAGATGAATTTGTTCAGCGTTTGGTTGAGCGTGTACAAACTATAAAAATTGGTTTACCTCATGAAATGGCAACTGAGTTTGGACCACTTTGTACCCTACGCCAGCGCCAAAAAATTGAGCAAGTCGTTGCAAGTTCAATCCAGCAAGGTGCAAAACTGCTTACCGGTGGTAAAAGCCTTGAGCGAGCAGGGTATTACTATCCACCGACCATTTTAGATTGTACCGATGCACCTCAAGCAGATTGCATTACCACTGAACTATTTGGTCCGGTGTTATCGGTAGATAGTTTCAAAGATGAAGCGGAAGCCGTGCAAAAAGCCAATAGCACGCCTTACGGGTTGGCAGCAGGCGTTTTTACCACCAATTTAAGCCGTGCACACCGTATGACCAAAGTCATTGGGTCGGGAATTGTTTGGCTAAACACTTACCGCGCTGTTTCTCCACTTGCACCTTTTGGTGGACATGGGCTTTCGGGGCATGGTCGGGAAGGTGGCGCAAATGCTGTTTTAGATTACACCACCACCAAAACAGTTTGGTTACGTACCTCAGATGAGCCAATTGATGACCCATTTGTCATGAGATAAATCATGACTTGAGGTATGAAAATATAACGGGATTTTAATTTCAAGGATGAAAAAATGAATCAGTCAAACCCAGTAATCGCCTAAAGCTTTAATAGTTGAAAACGTAAAACTAGATGTATCGATGCTTAATCAAGTATTGATCGGACTGGCTTTACCTTTTTCTTGGCTAAAACAACACAAACAGAGAAATGAGCTGTTTGTAAAAGGAAATAAAAAGATGAAGCCGAGTCATATTGAAATGACTTTGGCTGGGCAGATTTTTTGATGTTGAGGAAATGAATTCCTCAAAGAGAGATTAAGGATATGAGCCAAAACGAAAATAGCAATAATGCTTTCGCTATCGAAAGTCATTCCATTGATTATGTTGCTCCCTCTGAACGTAATGGAAAAGTTCGCGATCTATTCACATTATGGTTTTGTACCAATATTGCACCGCTTGCCGTGATTACGGGTGCAATGTCAATTTTAACCTTTAACCTCAATATTGTAAGTGCATTGCTTGCGATCTGCTGCGGACATTTTTTTGGCGCAGCGATTCTGGCCTTAACCTCTGCACAAGGCCCACAGGTCGGCATTCCTCAAATGATTCAGAGCCGCGCACAGTTCGGGCGTTATGGGGCATTGCTGGTAGTACTGTTTACCACCCTCATTTATTTAGGTTTTTTCATCTCTAACATTATTTTGTCAGGCAAAACCCTTCATACCGTTGTTCCTGCCATTCCTGTGCCGACCGCAACCGTGATTGGTGCGATTGCAGCAACCACAATTGGCGTGATCGGTTATCACTTTATTCATAAGTTCAATAAAATTGGAACTTGGTTTATGGGTGGTTCGTTGCTTATTGGCCTCATGATTATGGTGCCGCATATTAATGCAGATGTACTTGCTAAAGGCTCTTTCAATATGAAAGGCTGGTTTGCCATGTTTGGGTTGTGTGCGGTATGGCAAATTAGTTTCTCGCCTTATACCTCAGACTATTCACGATATTTACCGAAGTCGATTGGTATTTATAAGCCATTTATCTTTACCTATTTAGGCGCATCGTTAGGAACCATTTTTGCGATGGCATTTGGGACGATTGCGGTCAGTATTGGCTCAACGGCGGATGCCATGGAAGCGGTAAAGTCAGGTACTGGTCTTTTTGGTTATGTTCTTATGATTTTGTTCTTATGCAATATCATTGGTCACAATGCCATGAACCTCTACGGTGCGGTTCTTTCCTGTATTACCTCTATTCAGACTTTTGCAGGGCAGTGGATGCCAAGCCGAAATATCCGAGTCGTGTTATCAATCATTGTATTAGTTCTAGCGACTTTAACAGCGCTTTGGGCATCAAGTAACTTTATTAGTTTCTTCTTGAATGTGATTTTTGCTCTGTTATTTATTTTGGTGCCATGGGTGTCTATTAATTTACTAGATTTCTATGTCGTGAATAAAAAGTCTTATGACATTCAATCCATCTTTGCACGTGATGGTGGTATTTACGGCAAATTTAATGCAAAAGCGCTTACGGCTTATTTCATTGGGATTGCGGTACAAATTCCATTCTTAAAAAATGCATTTTTCACAGGTGCACTGGCCGATGTAATTCCGGATGCGGATATTTCATGGGTGATTGGATTGGTGGTGAGTCTGGTGGTGTATTACGCCTTTAATCTAGGAAAGATTAAATGTTCTGCACCTGCATTAAACGCAAAATTACCTCAATAAGCATTGTAGTGAAAGGAATCCCACAATGAAAAAAAGCTATTTACAAGCGGCTCTAAGCACAGCATTGATGGCTGTAATCTATCCGAGTTACGCAGGTGTAAGTTTTGGAAATAGCGATGGTGAATACGGCAAGCTCACCGTATCAGGCTATGTTCGCGCTAACTATCAAGATAAACACTATGGCGAAACTGCTTCTGATCAAAAAATTCGTTTTGATGCTGCGCAGTTAAAACTAGACTACGAACGTGGACCGTTATTTGGTCATGCGGAATATCGTTGTTATCAATATGACCATCTATGTGATTTTTCTGCCTTAATTGATGGTTATGTAGGGTACAAATTAAATAAAACAGATCAAGTGGTGGCAGGTGTTCAGCCGATTCCATTTGGACCGGGACGTTTTTGGGGTAATAGCCTATATGGAAGTATGAGCACAACCGCAGGTTTAGAAGATGTTCATAATCTTGGTTTGAATTATCACTTTGAATTGCCCACAGCAACCAAGTTTGATGTGGGTTATTTTGCGGTAGATGGTGGAAACTATACTGGTTCTACCCAAGATTCAGGTCGCTACACTGCAAATTATGTGAGTTCAGACGATCCGAATAAAACCGATTTGCAAGAAAAGAACATGTGGGTAGGCCGAGTGACTCAAGATATAAATCTTGGAATTAATGGTTTAACCACACAACTCGGTGGCTCATATTGGACTTCTGATATTGAAAATAAAGCTGCTTCGAGTGATGGCCGTCGTCATGCGTGGACACTTTTTGGTAAAGCCAATTATGGCAATTTTAATGTAACCCTTACTGGTGGTAAAAATGACGTAACTAATCAGGATCAGCTCAATCCTAATCAGTCACTCATGGGCTCTTACGACAGTGAATATTATGTCGCGAACAAAGGAATGTTCTATACGGCAGATGTGGGCTACTCTTTCAAAAATGTTAAGCAGATCGGAAACATTACGCCGTACTTTATGTACAGTCAGTACGATAAAGATCAGGACAATATGAAAGATTCGATTCGTAATATTATTGGTGTGTCTATTGACCATAAACAGCTATCGTTGGTGGCTGAATACATCATGAGTAAAAATGACCCATTCATTGGGGGAACTCAAGATTCATTGGCAAAAGGGGATGATAACCAGTGGAATAAGTTGCTTAACTTAACGCTGTTTTATTATTTCTAAAGACATTTAAACATTCAGGCATACCGAAAATTTTTTTAAATTAATTTTTGGTATGCCATAATACAAAGTTGATGATGAGCAATTTAATTTATATATCGCTCAACTATCAATGCAGAAGATCTCAACAGGATAATGATCATGCAGCTTAATGAACTCGCTTTATTTCATCAGCAAGCCTTTGTTGCTGGAAAGTGGTGCGATGCAGACCATCAACAAACATCCGAAATTTTAAATCCGGCGACATTAGAGATTATTGGTACTGTCCCGAATATGGGCAAAGCTGAAGCTGAACGTGCCATTGAAGCTGCAAAAGAAGCTTGGCCGCTATGGAAAAATAAAACAGCAAAAGATCGATCAATTATTTTAAAAAAATGGTTCGATTTAATCATTTCAAATGTAGATGACTTGGCTTTTATTTTAACAAGTGAGCAAGGAAAGCCTTTAGCTGAAGCCAAAGGTGAAATTTTATATGCTGCCAGTTTTATTGAATGGTTTGCCGAAGAAGCAAAACGAGTATATGGCGATATTATTCCAAGCCCATATCCCGATGCTCGTATTGTTGTAAATAAACAGCCTATTGGTGTCGTTGCAGCCATTACGCCGTGGAATTTTCCGGCTGCCATGATTACGCGTAAGGTTGCTCCAGCCTTAGCGGCAGGTTGTCCTTGCATTGTAAAACCGGCGCCTGAAACACCTTTTACTGCTTTGGCTTTAGTGGACTTAGCTGTACAAGCGGGTGTGCCTGCTAAAATCTTTAGTGTGATTACAGGCGATGCAGCTCATATTGGTGATGCGATTTTTGAAAGTGATGTCGTACGCAAGTTTACTTTTACTGGGTCAACACCAGTCGGCAAAATGCTGCTTGAGCGTTCAGCAAAAACCTTAAAAAAAGTTTCCTTAGAGTTGGGTGGCAATGCGCCGTTTATTGTATTTGATGATGCCGATTTAGATGCAGCAATTGAGGGAGCACTCATTGCTAAATTTAGAAATGCAGGGCAAACCTGTGTCTGCGTCAATCGATTTTTAGTGCAGGCAGGCATTTATGAAAAATTTATTGCTGCCTTAAGCCAAAAAATTCAAAACTTTAATATTGGTAATGGATTAGAAGCAGGGCATGACATTGGGCCATTAATTAATGCCAATGCGGTGAAAAAAGTTGAAACTCATATTCAAGATGCATTAGATAAAAATGGTCGTCTTGTGGTTGGTGGTAAAAAGCATAAAGCGGGTGAATTGTTTTTTGAACCGACACTGATTGCAGATGTTACCGCTGATATGGATGTGGCAACTCAAGAAACGTTTGGTCCACTGGCAGCCGTATTTAAATTTGAAACCGAGCAACAAGCAGTTGAAATGGCAAATGCAACTGAATTTGGTTTAGCTGCATATTGTTATACCAAAGATTTAGGCCGTGCTTGGCGAATGAGTGAACAGCTTGAATATGGCATGGTCGGAATTAATAAAGGCCTTATTTCAAATGAAGTTGCGCCTTTTGGTGGAATTAAACAGTCTGGTTTAGGGCGTGAAGGTTCTAAATACGGTATTGAAGATTATCTAGAAATTAAATACACCTTGTTTGGAGGATTGAATATATGAGTAATGAAAAATTTGAAAAGGGTTTAGCAATCCGCAAACAAGTTCTTGGTGAAGAATATGTAAATAATTCAATCAACAATGCCGATGAATTTAACCTTCCTCTTCAAGAGTTAGTCACTGAATATTGCTGGGGAGCTGTTTGGGGACGTGAAGAATTAAGTAAGGCTGAACGTAGTTTAATTAATTTGGCAATGATTTCAGCTTTAAATCGTCCGCATGAATTAAAACTACATGTTAAAGGTGCACTTCGAAATGGTGTACCTAAAGAGAAAATTCGTGAAGTGCTTTTACAGGTTGCAATTTACTGTGGCGTACCTGCTGCTGTAGATAGCTTTCGAATTGCTAAAGAGGCAATTAAAGAATTTGAATCTGAGCAATAAACGTTGGCTTTGAATATTAAAAAAGGCCTTGTTCAAGTGGACAAGACCTTATCTATTTTAAGCTTGTTTGTTCAGTTCAGGGGGTAAATGCTGCGCTAAATAATCAATTGCAAGACGGGTTTTGAGTGGCATAAAAGGCAGTGTAGGCCATACCAAATGAATCGGAAAAGCAATGCTCGACATGGTTTCTAACACTTGTACGAGCTTACCTTCCTGTAATTCATTTTGAATGAGCCAGTCGGGTAGCCAAGCGATACCAGCTCCAGCAAGCGCTGCATTTTTAATGGCTTGTAAGTCATTTAAAAGAAGTTTTGCTTTGGGTTTTATAAATAAAGGCTCGTCATTTTCCTTTTGAAGTCGCCATTTTTGCATTTGACCAAAATGCGGATCGGCAATCGTCGCGTGGTGGTCTAAGTCGTCAATATTTTCTAATGGACCTGCTTCATTTAAATAATCAGATGAGGCACAAAGTAACATTCGATGCTCACCAATCTGTTTGGCAACCAGCTGAGTGGTGTCAGGTAGTGAACCAATTCGGATGCACAAATCAAAACCTTCTTCGACCAAGTCTACAGTTCGATCATTAAATGAAATTTCTAACTGTAAGTCCGCATGCTGCTGAGCAAATTTAACCATGAGCGGGGCAGCAAAGAGTTGCCCGAACAGCACTGGCACAGACATTCGTAAACGACCTGTTGCATTAATTTTCCCTTGGTCTAATAACGCCGCCGCATTTTGTATTTCACTTAACGCTCGGCGGCTATGCTCATAAAACAAAGCACCTTCATCAGTCATGCTGAGCGAACGTGTTGTTCTTTTAAATAAAGCAACGCCAAGCTGATCTTCAAGCCGAGCAATATTTTTACTAATGGCTGAGCGAGTTAAATGCAATTGCTCGGCAGCTTTTACAAAACTTCCAGCTTCAACCACAGTCACAAATATAGATATTGCACTTAGCTCATGTTGCATGATTGTTGCCTAAAAGGAACCAATGATAAGAAATAATATCACCACTGTTGAATTTATTGTGGAGTTAATATGGCTTCATCAAAAAAGTGGAGACGGTCATGGCTAAAATATTGGTATTAAAATCCAGCATTATGGGTGAGGGTTCACAAACCAATCGCCTAATCGATATCATGCTTGAACACCGTAAAGGCCAAGGTTTGCAAGATGACATTACCATACGCAATTTAGCTGAAATGAACCTGCCTGTATTAGACCTAGAAATTTTTCAGGCGCTTCGTGGGGCTGAAAATGTAAATCAAGACATTCAACGAATCGTTGCTTTGTCTGATGAATTAATTGCTGAATTAAAAAGTGCCGATTTATTGGTGATAGGCGCACCGATGTACAACTTAAATGTCCCGACTCAACTCAAAAACTGGTTTGACTTGGTGGCACGCGCAAGACAAACATTCCGCTACACCGAAACTTATCCTCAAGGTTTGGTGGAAGGGGTAAAAGCTGTGGTGGTAAGTAGTCGTGGCGGTATTCATGTTGGTCAAGAAACTGAGGCAGTAACGCCTTATCTCAAAGCGGTGTTAGGGCTAATGGGCATTCATGACGTCGATTTTATCTATGCAGAAGGCTTAGACATGCAGGCCTATCGCAGCAATGCATTAGATCTGGCAAGCCAGCAAGTGAAAGAATTCGCCATTTAAAATCATGAACTGAAACTCTTGTACCTCTAATTGTTCACAAGAGTTTCTAAGTCTATTTAAATCACATTTCTGAGCTCATTTGCTGTGTTGCGCAGCAATGGCAAAATTTGCTGAACCAAATAATCTTCTTGTACACGGTTGGTTTGAGACATGCAGTTAAGCGCTGCTATTGCTTGACCTTGTGCATTAAAAACAGGTACTGCAATCGCGATCACACCAAGCTCATGTTCTTCTTTGGAAAGACAATAATCCGATAACGAAATACCCTTAAGCACTTCAAAAAACTTTGACTCATCTACAATGGTAAACGGGGTTAAGCGCTTCAAACCATAATTTTTTACCCACGTATGCTGAGCTTCTTCGGGCAGTGCTGCCAGCAATACTTTACCTGTAGACGTGGCATGGGCAGGGAGTCGGTTTCCTAAGTGCATGCCATAAGGGCTAACACGTAAATTATCTTGCTGCGGTAAATAGCTACGGGCAATCGGCACCACTTCGTTATCGTCTAGCACCACAATTGAAAAAGTCAGAGATGTCTGCGCACACAAAAGATTTAAAAATGACTGAGCAACTTTAGGCAGATGGGCAGAGCTTAAATAAGAACTCGAAAAGCGCAGCACGCGATGCGTGAGCCAAAAGTAATGTTCATCTGTTTCTAAATAGCCTAAGTATTTTAAAGTTTTTAGATAACGCCTTGCCGCTGTACGGCTAATACCGGTTCGCTCAGCCACTTGAGTGACATTAAGCCGTTGTCGATCTGTTCCAAAAGCTTCCAGCAAAGCCAAGCCTTTTGCTAACCCTGCAATGTAGTCTTCTTGACGAATTTTCTCATGCGAGTTCGGGTGCTCTAAAAAAGCATCGAGAGAAGGCATCCTTTCATTCCTGTTATTTTGGTTGTTTCTGTCCGCTATCCGGACAAACTAAATGATAAACGGTTATTTTCGTCTTGGATACATAGTGCACAAAACTTAAAGCCAGTAATTTAAAAGTCAGGATGAAACAAGGATGAAGTTATGGATATTTTAAAGACACAGGTTGCAATTATTGGATCTGGACCAGCAGGATTATTGCTTGGACAACTTCTATATAAAGCTGGCATCGACCATATTATTGTTGAGCAACGTAGTGCTGAATATGTGGCTTCACGGATTCGTGCAGGAATTTTAGAGCAAGTTTCGGTCGACTTACTGAAACAAGCAGGCGTTGACCAAAACTTAAAAGACAAAGGATTACCACATTCGGGCATCGAAATCTTAACCAATGGTGAATTACATCGCGTTGATTTGGCAGCACTCACGGGTGGCAAACAAGTAACCGTATATGGTCAGACCGAAGTGACTAAAGATTTAATGACTGCGCGTGAAGCAGAGCAGCTCACTTCATTTTATGAAGCTCAAAATGTACAAGTGAAAGATTTTTACACTGCACCAAAAGTTGAGTTTGAGTACCAAGGTAAAGCCTTTCAAATTCAGTGTGACTTTATTGCTGGTTGTGATGGCTACCATGGCGTCTGCCGTGCCAGCGTGCCAGAAGATAAAATTAAAACCTTTGAAAAAGTTTATCCGTTTGGCTGGTTAGGGGTGTTGGCCGATGTGCCACCTGTAGCCGATGAACTCATTTATGTACAGTCAGAGCGTGGATTTGCTTTATGTAGTATGCGTTCAGAAACACGTAGCCGTTATTATTTACAAGTGCCTTTAACAGATCACGTCGAAGATTGGTCGGATGAAAAGTTCTGGGATGAGTTAAAAAACCGCCTAGACCCTGAAAGCCGCGAAAAGCTAGTGACGGGGCCTTCTATCGAAAAAAGTATCGCGCCGTTGCGCAGCTTTGTGACCGAACCAATGCGTTTTGGAAAACTATTTTTAGCAGGTGATGCTGCGCATATTGTTCCACCGACTGGAGCAAAAGGCCTAAACCTCGCGGCTTCTGATATTGCTTATTTATCAAGTGCGCTTGTTGAATATTATGTTGAAGGTTCTGAGCAAGGTATAAATGAATATTCAGATAAATGCCTACAACGTGTATGGAAAGCGGAGCGTTTTTCTTGGTGGATGACTCATTTATTGCATCGTTTTGAAACTGAGAGTGAGTTTGACCATAAGATTAAACAAGCCGAGTTAAGTTATGTGCTTGGCTCGATTGCAGGTAAAACCACATTGGCCGAAAACTATGTTGGTTTGCCTTATGAGATTAAGCAAATTGATAGTTTTAAGCACGCAAGCTAAAGGCTAGATAAAAAATAAAAAGGGCATGCAAATGTCCTTTTTTTATATAAAAACTGGATGGAATAAAATCGCTTAAAAGATGTGATTCGGCTATAAAGTAGCCCCAATACTATTCAAAATATAGGGCTACCTATCAATTCACCTAAAATTTAGTTGGCGTTTGCCGCAACTTTATTATTGGTTAATATCACTTGTTGCTGAGATTGAAGGGGTTTAATCACTTGTGGATTAGAGTTACTCCAAGGGATATAGGCTTCTGTCAAAATATGGCCTGTAAGGCTGGTTAAATCACTCGTTTTAACTTCCGCATTGCCTTGATGACCAAATAATACAACTTCATCACCTGCTTTTGCCTCTGGAATATCTGTTACATCAACCATAACTGTATTCATTGAGACTCGACCAACCACTGGCGCTTTTTGTCCATTGATTAATACAAAAGCCTTATTACTAAAACTACGACGGTAGCCATCCGAATAACCTACAGGGAGGTTTGCGAGTCTAGAGTCACGTTTCAAAGTATAGGTTTGGTCATAACCTACAGTTGAATCTTTCAGGTAATTATTAACCGCGGCAATTTGTGTTTTAAATGCCATCATGCCTTTAAATTCAGGGTGATTAGGAAAATCCCCATATATAATTGCACCTGCACGAACCATATCTAAATGTGATTCAGGAACGTTTACAGTAGCAAATGAATTAGCGGTATGTAATGTTAATTCTTTACGATTAAGTTTGGCTTTTTTAATCAACCATGCAGTTTGTTCATTAAATTGCGCCAGACGCTCACGAACAAATTTTTCATCTTCTACGGCATAGTGGGTCATAATGCCGTCAATTTTAAGATGGGGAAGTTTGGTGATCGCCACAGCTTGTTCTTTGCCTAGAGCCGTAGCCATTTCAAGACCATTACGGTCCATACCGCCTGAATTCAAAGCCAAGCTGTAATGAACAGTTGTATTGTTCGCTTCTGCCCATTTAGACATACGGGCAGCTTGGTCATAGTTACCTAAAAGCTCTTCAATATTTAACGCCTGTGCATTGATAATTTCACTATCTGTGGCGGTACGTAAACGTGTAATTTTGCCTTTATAGCCATGCTTGCGCACCATAGCCGCTTCAGCATTACTGGTAATTCCAATACAAGATACGTTTAACTTCATAACACTTGGCATAAGTAGGTCAATACTATGGCCGTATGCGTTAGCTTTCATGACTATACAAAGTTGTGTTTTGCCATTAAGTAACTGATTTGTCCTTTTAATATTATCTTCAAAAGCTTGAGTATCAATTTCTATCCATGCATTTGCTGTAGGTGCAGGGCTTACTTCATTTGTAACATGGGGAGTAAGTAAAGGCGCTGCATGAGCAAATTGCACCGAACCGAATAATATTAATGCACAGCTATAAGCGAGATGAGAAAATTTTGTTTTAAGTTTCATGAGTTTTTAATCTTTCCTGGCTAAATATAATTTAATGCTGGGTGGATTTTTATGGTTAAGTACTGAAATATAATTGATTTAAAATGTCACACGATTTGGTCTTAATAATACTTTCTCCTTAAAATATTATAGTCGCTATTAAGTAAAGTTTAATTTTGCTTAAACTGAATTGAAAAAATGCAAATCTAATTTCAATTAATCTTAATTAAATCTAAATATACATTCATAAAAAAACAAGAAGAAAAATTATTATAATTTTTTGAATGTTATTTTTTTAATCTATTTATTGGTGCTGTTTTTAATAAAATTTTTTAAAATATAACATTTGGTAAATAATTAACTTTATTATTACATAAGATTTTTTTATTTTTTAAATACATTTGATTGTATTTTTTATCAGTTGGTAAAATATAAAAAATGGTGAAATAAATAGCCGTAATTTTATTCAATAGAATATAAAAAATTAAAATTACTATATTTTTCATAAGCTTATTTATTATTTGTTAAAGTTGTTTTAAAATTTTGGATTATGTCATGTCAATTTTTAAGCATCTAATGTCATGTTTAATAGTTTTTAATAAGTTAATTTAAATTTTATAAATAAAATATTAATTAGATTGAATGAATAATTGGATGGTATTTAGCCGTAGGTGTTTGGTTTTGGTTTTGTGTAATAAATGAGCTGGTGTGTCTTATATTCTTTTTTTAATTCAATTTATTGTTTAATATTTTGGTTAAATTAAAATTTTATGTTTGTTTTGAAGTTAAGGAATTTTCTTAATATTTTAGTTTTTATTAAATGAATAATTTTATATTAAGACTTTATAAATATAAGATGATGAGTGTATTTTTTATTGCTTAGGATGGTTTGGCTTTTTCTTGATCATATTATTCTAATTCTACAAGGATGTAATATAGGAGGGCTGATATTGATTTTTAGTGCAAACCTTCAATTCCTGTGTAAGAGTCCGTATAGAAATATGAATTTTTATCTTAAAAAGTGTCTAACTAAATATGATGTAATGGCTATGCGATGCCGATTTTTCTTGATGAACAAATGAGCTAAGGAAAATTTTCAGAAGCTATTGTAGGCGTGAACACTCGATTTTTTTTATGAAAAAATGAATTGGAAAAAGCGTGGAATAGGACGCGTTTTGCTTAAAAGATCAGCATTAATAAAAGCTTTTGTCATATTTTTTCAGTATATTGCTATTAATTTCTTTATTTATAAATTCTAAGTTTGTATGGAACAGGACCAAGCTCGCATACCTAAATATATTCCTATCCGCGATGCAATTGCCCACGATATTGAATCTGGCGTATTAAAAGCCCACGCAAAACTCCCTTCGGAAAGGGTGCTTTCTGAACAATTCCAAACCACTCGTGTTGCTGCACGTGAAGCTTTGTTGGCTTTGGAAACTGATGGTTTGATTTATCGCTTAGATCGCCGTGGTTGGTATGTCCGTTCTCCTCGTATTATTTATCACCCGCAATCTACCAAAAACTTTAATCAGTTTGTGATTGAACAAGGCTATGAACCTTCGACAGAAGTGATTTCGAGTGAGCTGACTCAGGCTACTTCTTGGGATGCCAAGCATTTAAAAGTTGAAAAAGGGCATCCGATTTATTCAGTTTGGCGACGTCGTTGTATTAATGGACGACCTGTTTTGGTTGAGCATTTACGGGTGAATGCCGAGTTTTTCCCTGAGTTTTTAACTCATGATCTTAAGCAATCGATTACTTTACTGATGGCAAATCAATATGACTGCCATATCACTAGAGCCGACATTAATCTGTATCCAACCGCTTTATCGGAACAGCAGGCCAAAGCACTGCATGTCAATGTGGGCGCACTGGGTTTATATATTCGTCGTAGTAATAGAAATGAACAAGGCGTGATTACTGATGTCGACCAAGAATATTGGCTACATGATGTTTTAGATTTGCATTTTGAAGCGCGAGCATAAAAATACAATCTGGTTTAAACCAGATTAATTAAACTGTCATATAAAGCTGTTGAAATACGATCATCAAATAATTGCATTCGATGGTTTGCAGATGAAACAGTATGTTCAACAAACAATTAAACTCGGCACTGCATCAGTTTTAGGTGTAGTGGTCGCTATTCAAATGGGATGTTCATCAGCAACATCAAAACAATCAGAAGAAATTACAGTCTATACGGCAGTGGAAGCCGATCAGCTTAAGCAATACCAAGAAGAATTACATAAAGCCTATCCAGAGCTAAAAGTAAAATGGGTACGTGATTCAACAGGTGTGATTACCGCTAAACTTTTGGCAGAGCAGAAAAACCCACAAGCGGATGTAGTTTTTGGTGTGGCTTTAACCAGTTTGTTGGTCATGGAAAAAAAAGACATGCTTGAGCCGTTTAAACCTGAAGGCGTCCAAAATTTAAAACCAGAATTTGTAAGTCAAAAACCTGTACCGACTTGGACGGGTATGGATGCATGGGAATCTGCAATCTGTGTAAATAAAGTCGAATTAGAAAAGCGTAAGTTACCAATTCCAAAAACTTGGAAAGATTTAACCAACCCCATTTATAAAAACCTGATTGTGATGCCAAATCCGGCTTCGAGTGGCACAGGCTATTTAGATGTCACGGCTTGGATGCAAATTTGGGGCGAAAAGCAGGCATGGGACTATATACAGGCTTTAGATAAAAACATTTCACAATATCCTCATTCGGGTTCAAAACCTTGCAAGATGGCAGCACAGGGCGAAATCCCAATTGGTGTTTCTTTCGGCTATCCAGCCTTTAAATTAAAAGCAGAGGGCGCGCCTTTAGAAGTGGTTTATCCAAAAGAAGGTTTAGGCTGGGAAATGGAAGCTTCAGCAATTGTGAAAGGAACCAAAAAATTAAGCAGTGCACAGAAATTTATAAATTGGTCGGTAAGCAAAGCAGCAAATGAAGCCTATGCCCATAACTTTTCAATGGTGGCCTATAAAGGCATTGAAAATACCACTATGGACTTCCCGAAAAATCTTTCTCAAATGCTTGTGAAAAATGATTTTTATTGGGCGGCCGAGCAGCGTGAACGTATTTTGGCTGAATGGTCAAAACGTTTTGAAAAGTGATCTTTTGGATAAGGGCCTCATTATGCAAATTCCTTCGTCATTGCAATCATCGCTGCTAGGTCAAAACCAGAAGGGTGAGTTAGCAGGGCATTTACTGTCGTCATTAACGACCTATAAATATCCTGAACATAGCCCTTCGGTTTTAGAAGTAGTGGATATCCAAAAAAAGTTCCAACATTTTCAGGCCCTAACGCATATTAATTTAGACCTTAAAGCTGGCGAGTTCGTGAGCTTTTTAGGACCTTCTGGATGCGGTAAAACCACTTTGCTACGCATAATTGCGGGTCTAGAAAAACCTGATTATGGAAAGGTTATAAAAAAGGGCACAGACATTACGTTGTTAAGTGCTGAAAAGCGACACTGTGGCATTGTGTTTCAGAACTATGCGTTATTTCCAAACTTAAATGTAGAAGAAAATATTGCTTTTGGCTTAGACAAAAAGAAATGGGATAAGGCACAGCGTAGTCAACGAGTTCAGCAATTATTAGAACTAATTGAATTACCCGATATTGCTAAAAAATATCCAAATCAATTGTCGGGTGGGCAGCAGCAACGTGTTGCGCTTGCTCGTGCAATTGCACCGAATCCAGATATTTTACTGCTGGATGAACCCTTGTCTGCACTCGATGCTCAGGTACGTCTAAACCTAAGACAAAAGATCCGTTCGATTCAATCGCAGCTTAATTTGCCAACCATTATGGTCACACATGATCAAGAAGAAGCATTAAGCATTTCTGACCGTGTGGTTGTCATGAATCATGGCGTCATTGAGCAAATTGATACGCCGCACAATATTTATTACAAGCCACAAACCCAATTCGTTGCCAAGTTTATTGGCACCATGAACTTTTTGGCAGCCACTTGTTCGGTAGTTAATCAGCTCGAGGTTTTAGGTTTTATTGCTCTAAATTTGGAACAGCAAAAACTTAAAGCTGGGGAAAATTACAGCATTGGTTTTAGACCCGAAGCAGTCGAGTTAGTTGATGATTTTGGTAGTGATAAAGAATCGTTGTATTTGCCAGTTAAAGTAATAAGCACTGAATTTTTAGGCGCAAAACGTCGTTTGTTTTGCACTATTCATATCGATGGAATTGAGCAGGCAAAACACCTTTTGCAAATTGAAATTGAAAATACCAAGTTCAAATCTTTGCAAGAACTCATGTTTATAAAAGTGCCTAATCAGCTCATTCATATCTTTGACGAACAAGGGTACGCACTATGTTAAATGAAGCTGCTTCAGCGGTTTTAAAAACACAGCCGCGACGAAAAACTGAATATTCATTAAGATCAAATATTGCTTTAGCAAGCGTTGCAATCGCTTTGACTTTAGCAATTATTGCTCCTTTAATGATGCTGTTTGAAACCGCATTTTTTGATGAAAATCAAAATTTTGTTGGCCTTGAAAATTTTTATAATTATTTTGCAAGTCCAGCTTTACTCAGCTCTATATTTAACTCGGTGTGGGTTGCTTGTGCTGCTACTGTCATTACAGTATTTCTTGCCAGTATTTATGCTTTTGCACTCACTAATGTGAATATAAAAGGCAAAGGCTTCTTTAAACTGGTCGCTTTTTTACCCATTTTAGCGCCATCACTTTTGCCTTCTTTGGCATTGGTTTATTTGTTTGGTAAGCAAGGTGTGTTTAAACCTTTACTGGGCGATATACAAATTTATGGTCCAATCGGTATTTTAATCAGTTATTGCTTTTGGCTATTTCCAGCAATTTTGATGTTGATGATGGTGTCTTTTCGCAGTGTCGATCAGCGTTTAATTGAGGCATCTTTGTCGCTCGGCAAAAATATCTGGAAGACGCATTACCACGTCACACTACCTGCAATTCGCTATGGACTCATCAGTGCAAGTCTGGTGGCTTTTATTTATGTGTTGACCGATTTTGGTATTCCAAAAGTCATTGGCGGTTCATTTAACATGATGGCGCTTGATGTCTATAAACAGATTATTGGTCAGCAAAATATGAGCATGGGTGCGGTAATTTCCATCTTGTTATTGCTACCAGCAGTGTTCGTCTTTATTTTCGATCGTATTCAAAGCAAACGCCATGCACGGTTTCAAGCTTTTCAGGCTAAACCTTATGTTTCAGCATCGAATAAAAAACTTGAAGTTGTTCTGAGCTTATTTTGTGGTTTAGTTTCAGGTGCGATTTTACTGATTATCTTTACGGCAGTGCTGGCTTCATTCATTCAGTCTTGGCCTTATGATTTGTCTTTGACCTTAGCACATTACAGTTTTGAATATGTCGATGGTGGCGGTTGGGCAGCGTACTTTAACTCGGTTCGCATGGCACTCTTTAGTACGGTTTTTGGAACAGCACTGATTTTTATGGTGGCGTTATTAACCGAACGTTTTAAGGCACATCCACTCATTAAAAATTATGTACAGGCTTTAGTTTTATTACCCCTTGCTGTGCCGGGGTTGGTGCTAGGTATTGCTTATATTTTGTTTTTTAACCAGCAAAGCAACCCGTTAAATGTGCTGTATGGAACTATGACCATTTTGGTGATTTCAACCATCATGCATTATTATACCGTCCCACACCTGACTTTAACCAATGCCATTAAACAGATTCCGTTACAGCTCGATCAGGCAGCACAAACTCTAGGAACATCGAAGTGGAAAACCTTTTGGAAAGTATATTTGCCCATGTGTTTTCCAGCGCTATGTGATGTGTCGGTCTATGTTTTTGTGAATGCCATGACCACTGTGTCGGCTGCCATTTTCCTATATTCACCAGACACCAGTTTAGCTGCGGTAGCTGTTTTAAATATGGATGATGCAGGAGACACGGTTGCTGCTGTTGCGATGAGCATTCTCATTTTAACCACCTCATGTGTTGTAAAACTCATTCACTGGTTATTTACCCGAAAAATTATGGCAAGAAGTCAGCAATGGCATGAAAGCTCTCACTAAGCTTTAACTAAACACAATTTTTATTTAACCGACTGAAATGAAAATGCTTTGTTCAACAAGGCAAGGGTTTATTCATCCTAAATTTCGCAAATTGGAAGTCTTATGAATAACGCACAGTTTGATTTAATTGTTGTCGGAGCCGGTATTTTAGGTCTATCCGCTGCCATACAGGCACAAGAGCAAGGTTTAAAAGTCTGTATCTTCGAGAAAAATGCCAAACCAGTGGGGGCAACTCGTCGTAATTTCGGCATGGTCGGAACTTCGACATTAACCCATCCAGAGCAACAGTGGCGAAAGTACGCGCTTGAAACGCGTTCTTTTTATCAGCGTATTCAAGCTGAAACCGATATTTCGTTTGCTCAACGACAAGGTGTTTATCTCGCAAACACTGCACTTGAATGGCAGGTTTTAAATGAGTTTGCCGAGCGTGCAAATAACTATCAAATTCCAATTCATTTGCTAAAGCATGAGGAACTGGTCACCCAATTTTCTTATTTAAACCCCGAGCAGCAGTTTCAAGGCGGCTTGGTTTTTGAAGAAGACTATTCGGTCGAACCGCATGTGATTGGGCAGCGACTATTGGCATATGCCGAAAAAAACGGTGTGGAGATTTATACCAATGCCTGTGTTGTTCAAACCCAATATCAGCATGAAAGTTGTCTGGTTCGTTTGGCAAGTGGTGAGGCATATCGGGCAAATAAAGTTTTGATCTGCCACGGTGAAGTCATCGATGTTTTATATCCAGATCTCTTACAAAGTTTAAATCTGAAACGTTGTGGCTTACAAATGGCTATGACTCAACGGTTTCGCCAAAACTTAAATGCTTCTCTTTATTCGGGCTTATCCATTTCACGTTATCCAGCTTTTGAAATTTGCCCAAGTCATGCAGAGCTAGTTAAAGCGTCACAACAAGGCTTCATTAAAGAATTCGGTATTCATATTCTGATTAAACAAAACGAATTTGGCGAACTGATCGTAGGCGATAGTCATGAATATCATTCGATTAATGAAGCGCCTCAGTTCGAGCAGCGTGAAGAGATTAATGAGTTTATTCAAACGTACTGCCACGAAAAATTAGGGCTGACTTTACCTCCAATTCAAAAACGTTGGAATGGTTATTACCTGACCCATGAACATGAGTTGGCCTGTGTCACTGAAGCCGAAAAAAATATCTTTCTGGTGAGTGCGATTGCGGGTAAAGGCATGACCACAGGGGCTGGCTTTATGAAAGAAACATTAGAACAAAATATTTACTAGTTTGTAATCTGGTTTAAACCAGATTGATGTATATTGAAATGAACGCAAAAGAAATGAGTAACATTATGAACATGCAACCCCAACTCGATATGGATTTAGAAAACAAGTATTTGCTTCTTACTCCAGGGCCATTATCAACATCGGCAACAGTACGTCGTGTCATGCAAAAAGACTGGTGTACTTGGGACCAAGAATACAACTCGCTGGTACAAGATATTCGTAATCGACTGGTAAAGTTGGCAACCAGCCAACCTGAAAAATATACGGCTGTGTTAATGCAAGGCAGTGGAAGTTTTGCTGTGGAATCTGTGCTTGGGTCAGCTATTCCGCGTGATGGCAAAATCTTGATTATCAATAACGGCGCATACGGTACACGTATGGTGCAAATGGCACGTTGTCTAAATATTGAAGTGATCGAGCTGAACTATTTAGAAACCCAAACACCAGATTTACAAGAAATTGAGCACGTTTTAGAAGATAAAACCATTAGCCATGTTGCTTGTGTGCATTGTGAAACCACCACAGGTATTTTAAATCCAATTCAAGAGATAGGCCGTTTAGTTAAAGCAGCAGGAAAAATCTGGATTGTGGATGCCATGAGTTCATTCGGTGGTGTGCCTATGGATATTGCTGAGCTTGAAATTGATTTTCTAATTTCAAGTGCAAATAAATGTATTCAAGGTGTTCCGGGCTTTGGTTTTATTTTGGCAAAGCGTGATTGCCTAGAAGCATGTAAAGGTTTAGCTCGTTCGGTAAGTCTCGATTTGTATGACCAGTGGAATACAATGGAGCAGTATAACGGTAAATGGCGTTTTACCTCGCCAACCCATGTGGTACGTGCTTTTTATCAAGCCTTACTTGAGCTTGAGGCAGAAGGCGGAGTTGCTGCACGTTATCAACGTTATTTACAAAACCAACAAACCTTATCGCAAGGTATGCGACAACTGGGCTTTGAATTGGTACTCGGTGAAGAGTGCCCACAATCACCCATCATTACCACTTTTCTTTACCCAACAGCCGAGAAATTTAGCTTTCAGTCATTCTATGAAACGCTAAAAAAATCAGGCTATGTGATTTATCCGGGCAAAGTCACTGACCTTAACTGCTTCCGTATTGGCAATATTGGCGAAGTTTATATTCAAGACATTGAAGGGCTTCTTGCTGCGATTGCCAGCTACTGCGAAAGCCATCTAAATCAAGCTGTAACAGCATAACTTTTATTAAAACATTTGAATTAAAGGGAATACACCATGACGACCAACAATACACAAATTCAGGCTGTAGTTTTTGACTGGGCTGGCACAACTGTAGATTTTGGTTCACGCGCACCGATTTTGGCTTTTATGGCTTTATTTAAAGACAATAAAATTGAAATTACGGTTGAAGAAGCGCGTGCCCCAATGGGCTTAGAAAAACGTGACCATATTGCAGCTGTTTTAAAAATGCCGCGTGTAGCGGCTGCATGGCAGGAAGTATATGGGCAGGCGGCAACTGAAGCAGATATTGACCGTTTATATAAAGACTTTATTCCGTATCAGTTAAATTCTATTCCGAAATGTTCTGCTTTAATTCCGGGTGCATTAGCTACTTTTGAAAATATTAAAAAGCGTGGTGCAAAAATTGGGAGTAACACGGGTTATGCATCTATGATGATTGGGCGATTGGTTAAAGATGCTGCCGATCAGGGTTACCGACCGGACTGTATCGTTACTGCCAGCGACGTGAAATATGGCCGTCCATATCCTGAAATGTTATGGAAGAACTTAATTCAACTCGACGTATCTGATATCAAAACCGTTGTAAAAGTAGATGATACTGTGGTGGGAATTGACGAAGGTTTAAACGCAGGTTGCTGGACAGTCGGGCTTGCGATTAGTGGTAATGAAGTCGGTTTAAGCTATGAAGAGTGGAGCGCATTATCGGCTGATGAACAGATTGTGCTAAAAGATAAGGCATACCAAAAAATGAGTGCGTCGGGCGCTCACTATGTGATTGATAGTGTCGCTGACTTACCAAATGTACTCGATGATATTGAACGCCGTTTGGGGCAGGGTGAACGACCTTAAACAAATGTTTAGGTCTATATTTTTTTTAAGCTTAGCTCCCTTGGGAGCTAAGCTTACCTAAAAAATTAAAATGAAGAGTAATAAACTCTACATATGGGGAAATAAAGAGTAACTTTGAAGAGTAAATTCCTTATTTCCTGCTAACCATCTAAAACACATGTTTAGATCGTTAGACCATCAATCCTATAGTCATAAGACCTATAGGATTTTTTGTGATGGATCTTTTACGACTTTTGAGGGTCGTATAATTTTTCTTTAATGAATAGGGCTGGTATCACACCACAAATCAGGTAGGCAGCGCCCATCACGACAAAACCTAAACCAATTGAGCCGCCAGAGGCTAAGAAACCAATCGTTGCAGGGGCTAATGCAGCGCCTAAACGTCCAACATTATAGGCTCCACCAATGGCTGTACCGCGAATTGCTGTCGCAAAACTTTCGGTCATATAGGTGGCATTTACGCCATAAGGGATGCCGTAGAGGAAACCAAAGGTCACCAGTAAATATAGAATGTTGCTTGGCGAGTTATAAAACACAATTAAAGGTAGGAAAATAGCAGTGCCGATTGCACCAAAGGCATAAGTAAAACGACGTCCTAATTTATCGGCCATCATACCCGCAAGAACTTTACCTAAAATCATGGCGGTATATGTACCTACCATATAGGCGGTCATTTCCTTAAATTTCATACCGAGTTCACTTTCAAGGTATGACGGCATCCAGTTATTTACACCATAATAGCCAAACTGTAAAAAACCTGCCGTTAAAGCCCACAAGATAAACATATTGCGGTTTCGTTTATCTTGGAAAATAAGCTTAAATGCTGAAGTTTTTTGAGCATTCTGAGCCACGACTGGTTGTTGTAGTCGTGACTGTTGCCATGCTTCTGGTTCGGGTACAAGCACATGCATGAGAACAGCAATAATGACCGGAATAATCGCAACATAAAACAGCATGCGCCAGCCATAATCAGGAATAATCCAACCTGCAAGCAAAGTCGCAACAATATAACCAACCGTCCAACCTGCTTGTAAAGTGCCTAGTACTGTGGTGCGATAACGGGTTGGGACATATTCGGCCATGAGGGTATTACAGGCGATATAAAGTGAACCTAAACCCAGTGATGCAAAAAATCTTAAAATACCAAACTGAAGAAAGCTTTGGGTGAAACCTAAGCCACAGGTGAGGAGCGAGAAAGTTAAAATAGAAATAACAACAATGCGAACACGACCAAATTTATCGCACGCCCATCCCCCAAAAATTCCACCAACAGCCATGCCTGCCAGTGTGAAACTGCCAAGCATACCTGCTTGTACTGAACTTAATCCAAAATCTGCCTTAATACTATTTAAGCTATAAGACAGCATCATCAAATCTGCACCATCTACCAACAGTGCTAGAAAAGCAAAAGTAAAAGCTATTTTCCACGTATGAGGCTGTATACGAGAAAGACCTTCTTTGTAATTTGTAGCCATAATCCATTACCTACATTTGATAAAAAGCACTTCAAGTCGTTTTGAAGCGCTTAAAATTTGATTAAGACGCAGCGCGAATCATGTTTCGGGCAATAATCACTTGTTGAATTTGAGTGGTCCCTTCATAGAGACGGAACAAACGAACATCTCGATAAAAACGTTCAATGGCGTATTCACTGATGTAACCCGCACCGCCGTGAATTTGTACGCAGCGATCAGCAACACGGCCACACATTTCGGTTGCAAACATTTTTGCGCATGAGGCTTCAGTACTAACGTTTTGTCCTGCATCGCGTAGGCGTGCAGCGTCTAAGACCATACATTTAGCTGCATAAATTTCAGCTTTTGAGTCAGCAAGCATGGCTTGAATGAGTTGAAATTCGGCAATCGGTTGTCCAAATTGCTTGCGTTCGATGGCGTAATTTAAAGAATCGTCTAGCATTCGTGTTGCTGCACCGACGCTCAAAGCCGCAATATGCAAGCGGCCTTTATCGAGTACTTTCATGGCTGTTTTAAAACCAACACCTTCAACACCACCAATGAGTGCGGAAGCAGGGATGCGACAATTTTCGAAAATAACGTCACAGGTATGTGCGCCTTTTTGCCCCATTTTTTTATCGCGTTTGCCAAGAGAAATGCCCGGAGTTTGGCTATCAACAATAAAGGCAGAAATGCCGCCAGCACCTTTAATGTCAAAGTTTGTGCGTGCCATGACTGTAAATACACCAGCATGAGGTGCATTGGTAATAAAACGTTTGGTGCCGTTTAACACATAAAAATCGCCATCTTTTACTGCACTGGTTTTTAAAGATGCCGCATCAGAACCTGCATCCGGTTCGGTTAAGCAAAAAGAGCTGATCACTTCACCACGTGCTAAACGCGGTAAGAAAAAGGATTTTTGTGCTTCGGTACCATCAATAATCAGGCCACTTGAGCCAATGCCATTATTGGTCCCAATGAGAGAACGAAAAGCAGGAGAGGTACGACCCAATTCAAAAGCCACATAGACTTCTTCTTCCATCGTCAGGCCAAGACCTTCGTATTCTTCAGGAATGGTTAAACCAAATAAACCGAGAGCTTTCATTTGCTCAACGATATCTGGAGGAATTTCATCCGTTTCAGCGACTTCATTCTCATGAGGAATTAATACACCTTCAACAAATTGTCGAATCATATCAACAAGTTGATTTAAGGTTTCCTGATCTCGAATCATAGTCTCGTCCTTTTACTACATGCAGAAAACATCAATGTGATGTTCGTAAAATCACCAATATTTGAAGCGATAGTAATCAAAGGATGAATGCAAAACAATATATTTTGAAAATTAATTTCGCAATGCGATACTTTGTTTTTGATTTATGTTTGGCTAATTTATTGATTTATTTAAGCTATATTTTCTTATAAAAAATCATTATTTTTAGTGGAAAATTAAAGTTTGATTTTTAAAAAGAGCTGTGTATATTAAAAATATATATCGCTATGCGAAATTTTAAATGGATAAGTTTTCCTATAGGAAATGAGTCACAAAATATAGTGGGATGAAGATGGGTGCTTTAAATGGAATTCGGGTGCTTGACTTAAGTCGGGTATTGGCTGGACCTTGGTGTGGACAGATTCTTGCCGATTTAGGCGCAGAAGTAATCAAGATTGAAAGACCGAAAGTCGGTGACGATACCCGTTCTTGGGGGCCACCTTGGATGAAAGATGATTCTGGCCAAGACACTCAAGAAGCTGCTTATTATCAGTCCACTAACCGTAATAAACTATCTGTTGCCATCGACATTGCCAGTCCTGATGGCCAAGAATTGATTAAAGCCCTCATTCAAGACACCGATGTCGTGATTGAAAACTACAAAGCGGGTTCTTTGAAAAAGTACGGTTTGGACTATGAGTCTTTATCTGAGATTAACCCTAAACTGGTGTATTGCTCGATTACTGGTTTTGGTCAAAATGGTCCAAGAGCAGAAGAGCCCGGTTATGACTTTATTATTCAGGGCATGGGCGGACTCATGTCGGTCACTGGCGAGCGTGATGATTTGCCCGGCGGTGGACCACAAAAAGTAGGTGTTGCATTTTCTGACTTAGCCACGGGACTTTATTCTACGATTGCCATACAGGCTGCTTTACTCAACCGCCATGTGACAGGTTTAGGCCAATACATTGATATGGCTTTGCTTGATGTTCAAATTGCTACAATGGCAAATCAGGGAATGAACTATCTTTCATCGGGTAATATCCCTAAGCGTTATGGCAATGCACACGCCAATATTGTGCCTTATCAAGTGTTCAAAGCTTCTGACCGTGATTTTATTATTGCATGTGGAAATGACACTCAGTTTATTCAACTCTGTCGTAGTATTGGGTTACCTGATTTACCAAATGATGTACGTTTTGCCCGAAATGCAGACCGAATCAAGCATCGTGATGAAATTATCGGAATTTTACAAACTCACTTTTTAACAAAAACAGCAGATGAATGGGTCGATGCAATT
Source organism: Acinetobacter sp. 22512 (assembly GCF_052044755.1). NCBI lineage: Bacteria > Pseudomonadati > Pseudomonadota > Gammaproteobacteria > Moraxellales > Moraxellaceae > Acinetobacter > Acinetobacter sp. 22512. The sequence goes on from NZ_JBQENP010000009.1 coordinate 31,334, forward strand.
TATGCCGCTAAAGTTCCCGTCGGTGTGATTAATAACTTAGAACAAGCTTTTCAAGAACCGCAAGTCATTGCCCGAGAAATGCTAGTCGAGATGAATCATCCTCAACGTGAAAAATTGAAGGTAATTGGCTCACCAATCAAACTTTCTAGAACACCCATTGAATACAAAACAGCACCGCCACTGCTGGGAGAACATACGCAGGCCGTTTTGGGAAGAGTGGTTTCTTCAGAAAAACTGGCTGAGCTCAAAGAAAAAGGTGTAATTGGGTAGGTGGCTTAAAAGCGGAAGGTTAAAATTATATTTAAAATCAGAAAATAAAATATTTAATCTTTCGCTTTAATGAGTTAAATGAAGTTATCTTTTAGATGCAGACTCGGATGTTTGCTCTTTTGCTATTTATAGAAAAAATAGATTATAATTTTCGCAGTGCGAAACAAAATATGGATTGGTATGACAATGAACGATGCAGTTGATGCAGAACAGACAGAAAAATTATTAGCGCCTTTAAGGCATGAATTATTACATCCGATTGAAGATATGCAGGATGAAAATGATCGCCAATTTATTACTGCATTAGCACGTGGTTTAGAGCTATTACGTTGTTTTACACCGAAGCATCAGCATTTGGGCAACCAAGAGCTTGCGCAGATGACAGGTTTACCAAAACCAACCATTACTCGCCTCACACATACCTTGTCGCGTTTGGGTTATATCAAACAAGTACCTAACTCAAGTAAATTCCAGCTTTCAGTTGGTGTTCTTGCGTTTGGTTATTCCATGCTGTCTAACGTGTCGATTCGCTCTATTGCTCATCCATATATGAAAAATTTGGCAGACTATGCTGGCGCTGCTGTAGCCATGGCAACACGTGATCGACTCAATATGATTTACCTTGATGTGGTGCAAGGCAAAGGCAATATGACCATGCGCCGTCAAGTTGGAACCTATTTACCGATTCATTTAAGTTCGATGGGACGTGCATGTTTAGCCGCAATGCCTGAAGATGAAAGAGAATTTTTACTTGATGCCATTCGTAGTAAGCACAAAGAAGATTGGATCAAAATTAACCGTGATTTAGACAAAGCTTTTAAAGACTACCAAGATTTTGGATATTGTTTTTCAATCGGGGAATGGCATAAAGATGTCAATTCGGTTGCGGTTCCTCTCATTCATGAACAACATGGTTTGTTGGTATTTAACTGTGGTGGTCCAAGCTTTATTATGAACCGTGAAAAACTCGAAGAAGATATTGCACCGCGTCTTTTACACATGGTGAATAATATTCGTACTGAGATTAGTTAAACGTATTTAATTTATTTATAAGAGCCAGCTTTGTTTTTTCAAGGCTGGCTTTTCAATGGGCGAGTTTTAGGTTGTTTGGCTGTGAAAGTTCGGTTTTCTTTTTTCTTTGAAAGCATTTAATGCTTCTTTAAACTCGGAACCTTGTAAACAACGCGAGAAAATAGTCGACTCATGATCAATACGATTGAGTAGATCATCAATTGGCATATCTCTTAGTAACTTTTTACTGAGCTGTAAGGCTTGGCTTGGTTTGTGAGCGAGTTTAATGGCCACATCTTCAACCGCTTGATCCAGCTTATCTGCTTCAAATATTTCATTTACCAGCCCATAATTTTTTGCTTGGTCTGCCGAAAACTTTTCACCGAGTAAAATAATTTCCGAAGCTCGAGCAAAACCCAATAATCTTGGCAAGATGTAACTTGAACCCGCTTCAGGTACAAGCCCCAAATTCACAAAGGGGAATTGGAAAATAGAGTTTTTGCTTGCATATACAAGGTCGCAATGTAGAAGCATGGTGCTGCCAATACCAATTGCTACACCATTTACTTTAGCAATAATCGGTTTTGGAAACGTTGCTAAGCTTTTTAAGAAAACAATCGAAGCGGGTGGTTCTGAAGTGGTGGTATCGCGTTTTTCAAATGCATTGACATCATTACCACTCGTAAATGCGGAGTCTTCACCAGTAAGCACAACCACATGAACGTCTTGATTAGTTGCAGCTTGATCTAATGCCTGACTTAGGGCCGCATACATTTCATAATTAATCGCATTCTTTTTAGTTGGATTACTCATGGTGAGCGTTAGTATATTTCTATCAAAATACTTATGAATTGTGCCTGTTTTAAGCTCGTTTTGAATTTTGTTGTTCTGCTCCATAATTCATTCCTTTAAATAACTTTCCGTTTAAAATTTCAACTGATTGAAATGATGCTATCGAAAAATAATTCCGTTATCAATTATTTTGTTTTATATTGTGGTATAAAATTTTGTATTGTGAAATTTTTAACTTAAATTGCTTTAAATGCTGATAGGATTTATGAGTAAATAAGCATCTAGCTCTGCTAAGGAAATGAGAAGCTAGCTATAGAACAGTGAGTGGAAAGAATATGAAGACCAAAATTACAGAATTATTTGAAATCGAGCACCCAATTATTCAAGGCGGTATGCATTATGTTGGTTTTGCAGAGCTAGCTGCTGCGGTTTCTAACGCGGGCGGGTTAGGCATTATTACTGGCTTAACTCAGCGAACTCCTGAAAATCTGGCAAAAGAAATTGCACGTTGCCGAGAAATGACCGACAAGCCTTTTGGGGTAAATTTAACCTTTTTGCCTACTGTGAATACTCCTGATTATCCGGGTTTTGTAGAAGCAATCATTAAAGGCGGAGTCAAGGTTGTGGAAACAGCGGGGCGTAATCCTGAACAGGTGATGCCATATTTAAAGGCTGCTGGTATTAAAGTAATTCACAAATGTACTTCGGTTCGACATAGCTTAAAAGCTCAGCAAATTGGATGTGATGCGGTTTCTGTAGATGGTTTCGAGTGTGGTGGTCACCCTGGTGAGGATGACGTGCCAAATATGATTTTATTACCTTTAGCAGCCGATGCATTAGACATCCCGTTTGTTGCTTCAGGTGGAATGGCAGACGGACGCTCACTCGCTGCTGCTTTAGCAATGGGAGCAGATGGAATTAATATGGGAACGCGCTTTATTGCGACTCAGGAAGCTCCTGTACATGCAAATGTGAAACAGGCGATTTTGAATGCAACCGAACGAGATACACGTTTAATTATGCGTGCTTTGCGAAACACAGAACGTGTCATGAATAATGCTGCTGTAGAAAAAATCGTGGCAAAAGAAAAAGCACTCGGCGATAACATTAAATTTGAAGATATTATCGAAGAAGTTGCGGGCGTCTATCCCAAAGTCATGATTGATGGTGATGTCAATGCGGGCGCATGGTCGTGTGGGTTGGTGGCAAGCTTGATTCACGATATTCCACCATGCGATGAACTGGTTAGCCGGATTGTCAAAGATGCAGAAGATATTATTCGTGGTCGGTTATTAGGGCTTTTATAACGAACCATTAGCCTACTTTATATAAAATCAGCACAAGCTTTAATTGTGCTGATTTTTTGCATCACGCACACAATAATAAAGACATAGCACGGCAAAAATTAAACCTAAAATACAGACACCTGTCCATCCGAAGTGTTTCCAAGCATAACTTCCTGCCGTTGTGCCTAAAGCGCCGCCAGCAAAGTAACCCGTCATATAAATCGCGTTAAAACGTGAGCGTAGTTCTTGATTAAGTTTAAATACAATACTTTGGTTGGTGACATGTACCGCAGAAAGAGAAGCGTAGAGAATGAGTAAGGCAATAATATAAAAGGCGAAATGGTAGGGTAAAAGTGAAAACAGAACCCAACTTAAAATAAGGCCAACGCCGCAATAAATTGAGATTTTATGAATATAGCCTTGGTCAATAAATTTGCCTGAAAAATTGGCAACGAAAGTTCCTAACACGCCAACAAAACCGAAAAGGCCAATGGTAAAGTCACTAAAAAAATAGGGCGCTGGAGCCAGAAGCAAAGACATGGTGGTAAAGGTTAAACTTACACAAGCAAATGTAAAACCACCAATATAAGTTCTGGTTCTTAACCGTCGATTTTGAATAAAAATCTGTGGAAGAGAGCGAATAGTTTTTACATAATTTTCAGATTTAGTCGGTGGAAATAACCCAATATTACGATGCAAAATAATGGCAATGATGAGTAACAGAAAACCACTGACCAGATAAATAATATTCCATGCAAAAAGTGTAGACATCAGCCCAGAAAGGGAGCGGGCGAGTAAAACCCCCATCATCAGTCCACTCAGTAGAAAGCCAACGACACGGCCGCTTTGTTGAATTGGAACCAGACTTGCAGCAAGCGGTAACAACAGTTGGGCTGCACTAGAAAATAGGCCAGTAATGACAGTACCAAGCAGTAAAAGATAAATATTGTGCGAAAACCCGCTAATAATTAATCCGCTTGAAGCCAATAACATAAAGATAAATAGCAGCTTGCGCTTTTCTAATATGTCACCCAACGGCATTAAAAAGAGTAAGCCACATGCGTAGGTGATTTGGGCTAGAGTTGGCACCCACGCTGTAGTTGTTTCAGTTAAATCTAGGCTTACACTAATTGAATGAATAAGTGGCTGACTAAAATAATTTCCACCTGTACAAATGCCTGCGGCAATTGCCATTAAAATAATGGTTGGGGTATAGAGTGCGTTTTTCATCATGCCTTAGTCATAATGAAAGTGGAACTTTAATCAACACAACCATGATTGTTTTAAGCACGACTGTTAGTGCGTTTCATTCAAAGCATCTTGAATATTGTGCACCATATGGATTAAACGTGGTCCAATTTCACCTTCAAGTTTTTCCGGATTTAAATGAAAACTTGGCGCACCACAGTTAAAAACATAAAGACCGTGTTTCGAACTGACCAAAGGTACAGCCACCGAGTTCACTTCTTTATGCCACTCACCTAAAGACAAACAATATCCATAATCTTGGTAATCACGGAAAGCTCGTTCTAATGAGCGTTTTATGGCTGGCCAGTTTTCGGGATTTTTTTGTTTCAACGCATCAAGTAGAAAATTGCGCTCACGTTCAGGGGTCGCAGCCAAGCATGCTCGGCCCATAGAACTACTATGAATTGGCAAAGTCGAACCAATTGGACGGCGCATATTTAAGGCTGTTTCAATTTGCACAACATCGATATACACCATATTTAAGCGGTCACGTGTTGCCATTGCTACAGGCGCTTGAACATACTGACTCATCTCTTCCATATATTGATGAGCAATATTACGAATCGAGATGTTAGATAAAGCTGCGTATCCTAAAGATAAGACACCAATATCTAATGTGTACTTGGTCGAGTTAGGCAATTGTTTTAAATAACCTAATGACACAAGAGTATTGGTAATACGTGCAATGGTCGGTTTAGGTAAACCTGTCATTTTTGCTAATTCTTGGTTACCAAGCACCTGATTATTTGCAGAAAAGCATCTTAAAAGTTCTAAACCGCGTGCTAAAGAAGCAATAAATTGCGGGTTGTTTTCCCGATGTATATGCGAAATAGGATCTAAACGTATCTCATCAAAATTTATTGGTTTTTCAGTTTCCATGTTTTGAGACATTCGATCCTCAAATATAATTAAAGCAATAGTTTTGCCATTATATTTCGCTCTGCAAAATAAATCCATTCATCACTGCGCTGTTGTGATGAATGGATATCTGGTTGAATGGTTATGAAACGTTTTCAATCACCATTGCAAGACCTTGACCTACACCAATACATAGGCTCACCACGGCATATTTCTTTTTACGGCGAATTAACTCGCGGGCTACTGTTAACGCAAGACGAGCGCCAGATGCGCCAAGTGGATGACCAACAGCAATTGCACCACCGTTGGGGTTCACACGCGGGTCATTAAAATCAACATTTAAACCTTTTAAACAAGATAAAACTTGTGAAGCAAAGGCTTCATTAATTTCAATAATATCCATGTCATCTAAAGTAAGACCAGCACGAGTAACTGCTTTTTTAATAGCTTCAATCGGGCCTGCACCCATAATGCGCGGTTCAATACCCGCAGCTGCCGCTGACAAGATTTTTGCCATTGGTTTTAGGCCATATTTTTGACCTGCAGCTTCTGAACCAATTAACAGGACTGCTGCACCGTCATTAATACCTGAGGCATTACCAGCAGTGACCACACCACCTTCAAAGAGTGGTTTTAACTTTGTGAGTGCTTCAACAGTTGAACTTGGGCGAGGATGTTCATCTTCTGAAACGAGTTTAGGTGGCAATTTTTTGCCTTGGAAAACCTCAATTGGAGTAATTTCATCGGCAAAGAAACCTTCTTCTTTGGCTTTTTGATATTTGGCTTGTGATTGAGCTGCAAATAAATCAGCTTGCTCACGGCTAATACCAAAGTCGGCTGCAACGTTATCGCCTGTTTCAGGCATTGAATGACCGCCGTACTGAGCAATAATTTTTTTATTTGGAAAGCGAGAGCCAATGGTGGTGTCATAAATTTTTGCATCACGGCTATAAGCACTTTCAGCTTTACCCATCACAAAGGGTGCACGTGACATACTTTCTACACCACCTGCAATATACAGTTCTCCTTCACCACAAGTAATGGCACGTGCTGAGTCAATCACAGCGCCTAAACCACTAGCACATAGGCGGTTTACCGTTTGGCCCGGCACAGTGACAGGTAAACCGGAAAGCAATAGTGCATTTCGTGCCACATTACGACTATCTTCACCCGCTTGGTTGGTATCGCCTAAAATCACATCTTCAATATCAGCACCCGGAACACCAGTTTTTTCTAGTAGTTTTTGAATGACAGTTGCGGCTAAATCATCAGGGCGAATTGAGGCAAGTTCACCCGCATGACGGCCAAATGGACTACGTAAACCATCATAGATATATGCATTTAACATTGAGAAATTCCTTTTCAAGACTCGTGAGTAAAAGTAAGAGGTAAATGAAGTGCGACACGACGCTGTAACCACGGGCTAGGGCGGTAACGTGGGTCATGCGTAAGTGCTGTTATACGGTTTAGAATGAGTAAGATTTTTTCGCTACCGACTTGATCTCCCCATTCAATTGGGCCAAATGGATAGCCTAAGCCAAGACGTACCGCGGCATTAATATCATCTACCGTGGCAACATTTTGCTGCGCAATATCACAGCCTAAATTAATGACCATCGCTAAAACACGCTGCGCAACAAAGCCAATACTTTCAGCAATCATGCTCACCAGATTTCCATCTAGATTGAAAATTGAGTGAGCTGCCTGACGGTATTCAGGTTTGGTAACAAGTGAAGGCATTAAGGTACGATGCTTTGCAATGCCATAAAGCATGTCTATAGCAACAGCTTGTTCGGGGTTACCTCCTAGACGGGTCGCCGCTTGGGTTGTGTCTTCACCATAACAAGCGAGTAAACATAAACTATCTGTTTGTGGTTCAGAATTGGTGTCTAAGGTAATATTTTGCTGAGTTAAATAATCTTCGAGCTGTTTTTTATCGTCTAAAAAATCTGCCGCAATCCAAACTTTTGGATATTGTGCTAAACGCTCTACAAACTTCGCAGGTTGTTCACCTGTTTTTGAACCAGTTTCATAGTTATAAAAACCTTGATTAACTTTACGTCCAAGTTGTTTGGCATCTAGCATTTGTTTGGTGAGCGGGTTTGGTTTGTAGCGGGCTTCTTCATAGTATTGGTGATAAATCGACTCCATGACTGGATGAGAAACATCAAGACCTGTTAAATCGAGTAATTCAAAAGGACCCATTCTAAAACCAACGCCGTCACGTAAAATTCGATCAATTTCACTGATATCACAGACGTTCTCATTTAAAATTTTAAGCGCTTCTGTTCCATAAGCTCTGCCCGCGTGATTAATAATAAATCCAGGGGTGTCCTTCGCTACAACAGGGCGGTGACCAAATGCACGAGACAGATCGTTTAAAGCATCAATAATAAGTGGATCTGTTTTTAAACCACGAATGACTTCGACCACTTTCATGAGTGGAACTGGGTTAAAAAAATGATAACCCACAACACGCTCAGGCTTTTTACAGTTTGCCGCAATGGCTGTAATAGAAAGAGAAGAGGTGTTTGAGGCTAAAATTGCATTTTCTGAAACGACGTCTTCAAGCTGCTGCATCAAGCTCTGTTTGATATCTAGACGTTCAACAATTGCTTCTACAATCAGATCGCAATTTTTTAAATCTTCAATTTGATGAGCAACAATTAAATGGTTATTTGCCGCTGCTGCTTGCTCAGGTGTAATTTTATTTTTGTCGACTAACTTTTGAAATGTGACAGCCAGTTTTTCTTTGGCCTGTTCTGCTGCACCTGCTTTGGCATCATATAAATAAGTGGTATGACCTGACTGCGCAGCAATTTGAGCAATGCCACTGCCCATAATACCGACACCAATCACAGCCATGCTTTTAATATCATAAGTCATGTCGATCATCCTGATGATTAATCTATATTTGAAATTAAACGGAAAAATAGGGTTGGGTGATTTAGCTTAAGCATTGTTTATCACCATCAATGGGTAAGATTTGCCCTGAAATTGAGCGACCACTGTCTGACGCTAAAAATAGGCATAAATCTGCAATATGCTTTGGATTGACAAAATATTTGAGCGACTGATTTTTCAGTGCATTTTGAGTCACTTCTTCAAGTGAGGTATTTGCTACATCGGCGCGGGCCTGTAATACGCGTTGAACCCGATCACCATCGACTGCACCCGGAAGGATAGCGTTAACTCGAATATTGTCTGCACCAAGTTCCATAGAAAGCGTTTTGGTAAAACCGATCAGTCCCCATTTTGAGGTGGAGTAAGCTAATCGATATGGATAGCCTAAGCGTCCGGCAATAGATGAAATATTAATAATCACGCCTGCTTCTGCTTTCTTTAAATAGGGAATTGTTAATTGGGTAATTAAAAAAGTGCTATTCAGGTTTAAATTTATAACTGTATTCCAATCTTCAAAACTTAGCTCATCTGCGGCAACAGTCGGGCCTGAAATGCCTGTGTTATTAACTAAAATATCAATACCGCCAAGTTTCTGAACTGCATGACTAAACATGAGTTTAATTTGCTCATGATCAGCTAAATCACAGGTATATATGTGCAGCTTTGGATAGTCTTTTTGAAATTGTTCTAGGCTTTTAGCATTAATATCACAAACAAAAACTTCATCATGATTGTTTAAAAATGCTTCGGCAATGCATCGTCCAATCCCTGAACCACCTGCACTAATTAATACTTTTCTGGTCATGCTCATTCCTTTGTTATTATCTTTTTAAATTATTTACCTTGATAAGACGGTTTACGTTTTTCAATAAAAGCTTGAACACCTTCATTTTTATCTTCGGTAGAAAACAGTAATTGGAATGCTTTTCGTTCTAGGGTTAAGCCTGCATTTAATGGAACATCTTCGCTCATTAAGGCAACTTCTTTAATTTGTTGCAGGGCAATAGGAGGCATTTTTGCGAGGCTTTGCGCCATTTGAATCGCAGTTGGAATAGTTTGGTCATCTTCTGTGACTTGTGAAACAAGACCGATGATATAAGCTTCTTCGGCTTTCACCATGGCACCCGTCATAATCATGCGCATGGCATGAAATTTACCCACAGCGCGGAACAAACGTTGTGTACCACCTGCACCCGGCATTAACCCGACTTTAATTTCCGGTTGGCCAAAGGTTGCGCCTTTACCTGCAATAATAATGTCAGCGTGCATTGCAAGTTCGCAGCCACCACCTAATGCATAACCATTTACAGCAGCAATCACCGGTTTAGGGCACTGAGCAATCGCGTTCCAGTAACGTTCCGTATGACGCAATAACATTTCTGTGGAAGTTGCGGTTGCCATTTCTTTTAGATCTGCGCCTGCGGCAAAGACTTCTTCACCACCTGTGAGCACAACCGCATTGATCTCATCGTTAAAACTTAATTCGGTAAAAGCTTGTGCTAGTTGTTTGCGAACCTCTGTATTCAGTGCATTTTTTGCTTCAGGTCGGTTTATTTTTACAATCGCTATTTTTTGAATAGAAAAGTCGACTTCTACGAAATTATTCCCTGTTAATACACTCATTTTTGAATTCCTTGTTTCGCATATCAAAACTATATTCCTTTTATGATGCTTATTTTGGAATTTATTTCAAGCCTTATTTAGTCTGTTCTAACGATTATGATCTATAAAACAAGATAAGTTATTGATATTGTGTAATGGTATAATTTTAAATTTCGTTAAACGAAATTAATTTTCAAAAAAGCTTGAAATTTGTATTTTTGTTCTCGTACTATGAAACACATCCGCAGTAAACAAGATTTAAAACATGATATCCAGACAAGCTGGAGATGGCTGATGGGTACGATGGAAATACATAAAAAGGGAGATCACAGATGATCCGTGATGAAGGGATGTTGGAGCAGTTACTTTCAACAATTCGAGATTTTGTAAAAAATGAATTGATCCCTCGTGAAAACGAAGTGGTAGAGAAAGACAAAATTCCGGATGACATTGTGCAGCAAATGCGTGAGCTTGGTTTGTTCGGCCTCACAATTCCCGAAGAATATGGTGGCTTAGGTATCACCATGGAAGAAGAAGTCAGAGTTGCATTTGAACTTGGACAAACTTCACCAGCTTTTCGTTCTTTAATTGGGACTAATAACGGTATTGGTTCAAGTGCAATTTTGATTGATGGCACAGAAGAGCAAAAGCAAAAATATTTACCTCGTTACGCAAGTGGCGAAATTATTGGTTCATTTTGTTTAACCGAGCCTGAATCTGGCTCTGACGCTGCCTCTTTAAAAACCAGCGCAGTTAAAGACGGTGATTTTTATGTGTTAAACGGCACCAAACGTTTTATTACCAATGCACCTCATGCTGCAACTTTTACCGTAATGGCTCGAACCAATCCTGAAATTAAAGGGTCTGGTGGTATTTCAGCTTTTTTAGTTGAGGCAAATACGCCTGGCATTACGTTGGGCAAAATTGACCAAAAAATGGGGCAAAAGGGTTCGCACACTTGTGATGTGATTTTTGAAAATTGCCGTGTGCCTGCTTCTGCATTGATTGGTGGCGTAGAAGGTGTTGGTTTTAAAACGGCGATGAAAGTGCTTGATAAAGGGCGTTTGCACATTGGTGCCTATAGCGTGGGTGTTGCCGAACGCATGTTAAACGACGCATTGCACTATGCGATTGAGCGTAAACAGTTTGGTCAACCTATTGCAAACTTCCAGTTGATTCAAGCCATGCTTGCCGACTCAAAAGCCGAGATTTATGCAGCTAAATGTATGGTTTTAGATGCAGCTCGCCGTCGTGACAATGGCGAAAACATTAGCACAGAAGCATCATGCGCCAAAATGTTTGCGACTGAAATGTGCGGACGCGTTGCTGACCGCTGTGTACAGATTCACGGTGGTGCAGGCTATATCAGTGAATATGCCATTGAGCGTTTTTATCGCGATGTGCGTTTGTTCCGCTTATATGAAGGAACCACGCAAGTTCAACAAATTATTATTGCTAAAAACATGATTAGGGAAGCTACAGCCTAATAAAAAATCAAATGCCATGAGGCATTGGATGCCTCATGTTCCTTCTGAGGATATGGACATGACAACAGAAACAGTTACCCAAAATACGGCTAGCAGTGAAGCTATCCAAACACCAAAAAAGATTTGGATTACCGCATTTATATTCGCTTTTTTAACATTGTTGTGTGATGGGGCAGACTTAGGTTTTTTGGCATTGAGCCTGACCAGTCTTAAAACAGAATTTCATTTAACGGGTGTACAAGCTGGAACGCTAGGTAGCTTAACGCTTTTCGGTTCCGCTGTGGGTGGTCTGATTGGCGGCTGGGCGTGTGACCGTTTTGGGCGAGTTCGCATTATTGTATTCTTTATTGCTTATTCTTCAGTTTTAACCAGTGCACTGGGTTTTACTGATTCTTATATGCAATTTGCAGTTTTAAGAACATTTGGAGCGATGGGCTTAGGCGCACTTTATATTGCCTGTAATATTTTAATGTCTGAAATGGTGCCAACCAAACATCGCTCGACCGTTTTGGCTACTCTCATGACTGGTTATACACTGGGTTCTTTACTCGCGACCTTATTAGCTGGACATATTATTCCTGAACATGGCTGGCGTTTCCTTTACTGGATTGCAATTGCGCCTGTGGTGTTGTCAGTTTTAATGCACTTTTGCGTACCTGAACCTGAGTCTTGGAAAAAAGCGCGTCAATTAAAAGCGTTAGAAGTTGCTCAAAGTAACCAGCCTAAAAAACGTCAAAATCCATATTTTGAGATTTTAAGAGATAAAAAACATGGCACCATGTTTGTGCTTTGGATTATTAGTACTGGTGCATTGCAGTTTGGTTATTACGGCGTAAGTAACTGGTTACCGGCTTATTTAGAGTCTGATCTAGGCATCAAGTTTAAAGAAATGGCGATGTATATGGTCGGTACCTTCCTGATTATGATGTTTGCCAAAGTAATCGCAGGGATCGTTGCCGATAAATTAGGACGCCGCGCTGTATTCGCTTTTGGAACCATTGGCACAGCCTTATTTATTCCGGTCATTGTCTATTTAAATACACCAACCAATATTTTATGGATGATGCTGTTCTTCGGTTTCCTTTACGGTATTCCGTACGCAATTAATGCCACCTATATGACAGAAAGCTTTCCGACTTCTATTCGAGGCTCGGCAGTGGGTGGTGCTTATAACATTGGCAAAGTGCTTTCAATTTTCTCTCCATTAACAATTGGTTTTCTATCGCAAAACGGTTCTATTGGCTTAGGACTCTTGGTGATGGCTGCGGCTTATTTTATCTGCGGTGTAATCCCATTGTTATTTATTAAAGACCGACTATTTAACCCGCAAAAGGCAGAGTGACAGATCAATCTGTCACCTTAAATTAAGGATGAAAAGGGACAAGTGAGATGATAAATAAAATCACCAGTGACATTGAACCGATTTTAAAAGCTATTCCTGATGGGGCAACCATCATGACAGGCGGGTTTGGTGTGACGGGGCAACCTGCTGAATTAATTGAAGCCTTAATCGATTTAGGAAAAAAAGAACTCACCGTTGTAAATAACAATGCGGCCTCTGGTGACCGTGGCCTAACCAAGCTCATTATTGCTGGCTGTGTTAAAAAAATGATTTGTTCATTTCCAAAATCTGCTGGATCAACCGTTTTTCAAGACTTATATAGAGCTGGAAAAATTGAGTTAGAACTGGTTCCACAAGGTAATTTGGCTTGTCGTATTCAGGCTGCTGGTGCAGGTTTGGGCGCTATTTTTACGCCGACTGGTTATGGCACTAAAGTTGCCGAGGGTAAAGAAACCCGAACCATCAACGGTAAAAACTATGTACTTGAATATCCACTTGAAGCTGATTTTGCACTGATTTATGCCGATAAAGCTGACCGCTGGGGCAATTTAACTTATCGCAAAGCAGCCCGCAATTTTGGGCCAATTATGGCAAAAGCCGCCAAGACCACGATTGTTCAAGTGAATGACACCGTAGAGCTAGGAACGCTTGACCCAGAGTGCATTATTACACCGGGAATTTTTGTTCAGCACGTTGTAAAAGTAGGAGATATCTAATGTCAGTTCAAAAACGTTCTCGTGAAGATATTGCCAAGCTCATTGCCAACGACATTCCTGAAGGTTCCTATGTCAATTTAGGTATTGGCTTACCAACCAACGTTGCTAAATTTTTGCCTAAAGACAAAGAAATCTTTCTACATTCGGAAAATGGGGTTTTAGCTTTTGGTCCACCACCACAACCTGGTGAAGAAGACCAAGATTTGGTTAATGCCGGAAAAGAACTTGTCACTTTGTTAGATGGTGGATGCTTTATGCATCATGGCGACTCGTTTGACATTATGCGTGGTGGCCATCTGGACATTTGTGTGATTGGTGCATTCCAAGTTGCGGTAAATGGAGACTTGGCAAACTGGCATACCGGTAAAGCGGATGATGTACCAGCAGTCGGCGGTGCTATGGACTTGGCGGTCGGCGCAAAAACGATTTATGTCTATATGGAGCATGTCACTAAAAAAGGTGAGCCCAAAATTGTAAAAGAACTGAGCTATCCAATAACGGGTGAGCAGTGTGTAAACCGTATTTATACCGATTTATGCATTATTGAACTCAAGGACCAAAAAGCTTATGTCAAGGAAATGGTAGACGGCTTAACTTTTGATGAATTACAGGCAGTCACGGACTGTGAACTAATTGATGCACGTGTAGCCTAAATACACACGGAAAAACGCTTCTTTAAGGATTAAAAGATGAAAAAATTAATTTTAGCTGCAGCTTGTGCTGCGGCTTCAGGGACTATTTTTGCAAATTCTTCAGATACGACAGAACAAAGAATTAATTTGCTAGAAACCGAGCTGCAAAAATTAAAAGCAGAACTTGCTGCTCAGAAACAAACTCAAAATAATTTACAGGTCAAACAGGTGAAAATTGAAGAGAACATTGAAAAAACTAAAGCGACTGTAACAGAGAAGCCTGTTGCTCCTTCGTGGGTCACTTGGACGGATAACGTTTAGGTTTACGGTATTGCCCGTATTGATGCGGCGGTCGATTTTAAATCTTCACCAGATTCGGGTGGTAGAACGACCAGCAGTTTGTACCGAACACCTTTTGAAAGTGAAAAACGTTCAAACCATGCACGTTCCGATGCCATGATTAATGCAAGCCGATTAGGTGTTTATTTTAATAGCCCAAATAAAGCAGTTACAGGGAATATTGAAGCCGATTTCTTTGATAGCTCTAACATGGGAACGGGGGATGGTAAATTCCGCATCCGCCATGCATTTTTTACCTATAAAGACTGGACCTTTGGTCAAACATGGTCACTCATGTCTAATATGGAAACCCGTACAGAAGCTGTTGATTACACCCAATTTGTGGGAACCTCTTATACGCGTACTCCTCAAATTCGCTATGACTGGAAAATTGATGCCAATAATGATTTAAAAGTAGCTTTGGAATATACAGGTTCGAGAGTCTCGGCATTTCCAACTTTAACGGGTCGCTATACCTTTAAACAGGGGCCTCTAACGGCACTTGCTCAAGGCTTTATTAATGAAAAGTCTACAGATGTCGCAACTGCCACGGTGAAGAAAGTAAGCTGGGGTGCTGGAGGCGGTTTAAAATATCAACTCACGCCACAACAATCAGTACAAGCAAATTATCAATATATTGTCGGTGATCAAAAATTTATGCCGTATACCACCCAAAGCGGGTTGGCAAATTCAACAAATTTAAATGCCGCGGGTGATTTCTCTTTAAACGAAGACAAAACAGATTTGGTTATGAATAAGTTGAATAGCATCAATATTGGTTATTCATATAAATTCAATGAGCAATGGCGTGCAAACTTATCGGCTTCAATGTTTGATTATGATGACGACACTGCTTATGCCAAACTCAACCCAGATGCCAACAAACGTCTAACGGACTACGCAGCTAACGTCTTTTATTCACCGATTGAGCAAATGGATATTGGTATGGAATATCATCAAGGCAAACGAGAAGTATTTGATGGCAGAACCGCTGATGTATCACGCGTAAACTTTGTATCGATGTATAAATTCTAAAATGGGACGTAATTAAAAATGGAAAAAATAGTTGAGCCCAATGCAGAAAATATACTGTCAAAAAGCTTTATTTTTATCATGGCAATGACATGTGGAATTTGTGCGGGTTCAAACTATTATAACCAGCCTTTAATCTATTCGATTGCTGAAGCATTAAAAGTTAATGCTGATCAAGTTGCTTTAACTATTGTGATTAGCCAACTGTCATATGCAGTTGGCCTTTTTATATTAGTTCCTTTAGGCGACTTCTTTGAAAAGCGAAGTTATATTTGCTTGCTCATGTGTTGTACAGGCCTTGCCCAAGTAGGGTTATCTTTAAGTCAAACCTTGCCAGCTTTATATGGCTTTACCTTTTTAGCCACATTCTTTTCAATTGCGACACAAGTTTTAGTTCCTTTCGCCGCAGGTTTAGCTAGTCCTAAAAAAAGCCCTCAAGTTGTAGGCACTCTCATGAGTGGTTTGTTTTTGGGAATATTGTTGGCGCGTTCTATTGCAGGCTTACTTTCTACAGTTTGGTCTTGGCATGCGGTTTATTTAATTAGTGGAATTGTCATTTTGGTGTTTGCTTGGGTGATGTGGGTGAAGTTGCCAGTTGCACGTAAGTCTCATCAACTCAATATTCTACAGATTTATGGTTCATTATTTTCATTAGCAGCTCATCAGCCTCATTTACTGCGCCGTGGTTTGGCAGGGGGAATTGGCTTTGGAATTTTGGCTCTGATTTTTACTACTATGACTTTTATTTTGGCGAATGAGCCTTATCACTTTAACGATTTCCAGATTGGTTTATTTGGGATTGTTGGACTGGCAGGTGTGTTTGCGACCCCTTGGGCAGGTAAGAAAATTGCAGCAGGACTTGAAAATAAAATTGCAGTAATTTGCATGGGCCTATTAATAAGTGCATGGATACCACTATTTTTTGCTCAGCAGTCTCTGGTTGCCTACGCTGTTGGTGTGATTATGGCGTACTTCGGTTTGTCAGCATTTCATGTGCTTAACCAAAATTTGGTCTATCGAATTTCGGCCGAGGCACGTTCCCGTATTAATTCAATTTATATGACCTTATATTTTGGCGGAGCCGCCTTAGGTTCTTTTATTGCGGTGTATGCATGGAAACATTGGGGATGGGAAGCATGTGCAGCCTTAGGTTTAGCGATGGCAATAACAAGTTTCTTGATTGATCGTTTAGATTTTTATGAAATGGGCAAGATTGCCAAGCAAGAAAAGCTCCATAAATAGGAGCTTTAAAATTTTATTATTTGCGAATAATCATTAAGGTTGCTGAAGCAAAAGCATACACTTTGCCGTTCTCATCTACGATTTTACCTTCGGTACTAATAATATTCCGGCCCGCATTAATCAACTCGGCTGTCGCATAGTAAGACGTATCAACCTGCATGGGGCGGATCATTTTTACATTTAAATCAATGGTTCCATAACCAACGCCATGTTCAAGTAATGTATGAGCTGCGCTGCCTGTTGCTGTATCTAAAGCTGTGGCGCAAAAGCCGCCGTGTACACCGCCTTGTATATTTCTATGTTCTTTGCGAGGAGTAACTTTATAAGTTGCTTTACCTTCGGAAACTTCAACGAGTTCCATTGGTATGGTGTGAGCCATAGGTGATGGAGAAACTTCACCATTTTTTAAAGCGGTTAAAAATTCAAGACCTGTGTATTTCGGGCTTTCCATAAATCGTCCTTGCATGATTAAGCAGTCTAATCACCATACTATAAATTGATTTTTTACGGAATAAAATTTTGCAATACAAAATAAAAAATTATTCTAGTTAAACGAGACTAAATACTTTTTATCTTATATTTATTTTAAAAACATATAGTTATATTTTTTATCTATGGCTAAGCTAGGATGATTTTATTAAATTAGTGAAAATGTATTTTGCTATAAGAAATTTTTTGATATTTTGGTGAGATTGAAACAATAAAAGTCCATTTTAAGGAAAAAACGATATCTGCCCCTATAACAAAGGCAGTAACGTGGAAGGGAAAAACTATGCCTTTATACAAAGCTCCATTACGCGATATGCAATTTGTGCTGCATGAAATGCTTCAAACAGAACAGAACTACCAAGGTTTAAGCAAATATCAGGAAAGTGTAAATCGAGAATTAATTGATCAATATTTAGAAGCAGCAGCAGATTTTTGTGAAAATGAGTTGGCACCGATTAACCAAAATGGTGATCAGGAAGGCTGTCATTTAAATCAAGGCGTAGTCACAACACCAAAAGGTTTTAAAGAAGCCTACCAAAAATATGCCGAGCTTGGGTTTACTTCATTAACCGCCGATCCGGAATATGGTGGGCAGGGCTTGCCGACATTGCTGCGGATTGCGATTTCTGAAATGTTATGTGGTTCTAATTGGGCTTGGGCGATGTATCCCGGCTTATCTCATGGCGCGATGAGAACAATTGAGCACCATGGTGCCGAGCAACAAAAACAGAAGTTTTTGACTAAACTCATTAGTGGTGTCTGGACTGGAACCATGTGTTTAACCGAGTCACATGCGGGTTCGGACCTTGGATTAATTAGAACAAAAGCAGAACCAAATCCGGACGGTAGCTACTCCATTACGGGTGAAAAGATTTTTATCTCGGCGGGTGAGCATGATCTTTCAGAAAATATTATTCATATTGTTTTAGCTCGTTTGCCTCAAGCACCCGCAGGGACCAAAGGCATTTCTTTATTTATTGTGCCTAAATTTAATGTGAGTGATGATGGTCAGGTGCTGGACCGTAATAAAGTCGTTTGTAGTGCGATTGAACATAAAATGGGGATTCATGGAAATGCCACCTGTGTACTGAATTTTGATGGTGCCAAAGGTTATTTGATTGGTCCGGAAAATCGCGGGCTCAATTGTATGTTTACCTTTATGAATACCGCACGTATTGGAACGGCAGTACAAGGGCTTGCTGCTTCTGAAATTTCATTTCAAGGCGCATTAAGTTATGCCAAAGAGCGCCTTGCCATGCGTTCGCTATCTGGTTCTCAATATCCTGAGAAAAATGCCGACCCAATTATTGTGCATCCCGCTGTACGTTCGATGTTAATGACGCAAAAAGCGTTTTCTGAAGGCGGCCGTGCACTGGCTTACTTTTTAGCTCAGCATGTCGATATTGTCGAAAGTTCAAACGATCAGGAACAGCAAAAACACTCTGATGAATTACTGGCTTTTTTAACGCCAATTGCCAAAGCTTTTTTAACAGAATCAGGTAATGAGTCTGCCAAGCATGGCGTTCAAGTATTTGGTGGCCACGGCTTCATTGTTGAGCATGGTATGGAGCAAATTGTACGTGATGCGCGTATCTCAACATTGTATGAGGGAACGACCGAAATCCAGTCTTTAGATCTACTTGCACGTAAAGTCCTCAAGTCAGAAGGCAAACTTCTAAAAAATATGACCGACTTAATTGATCAATTTATTGGTCAACAGCAATCCAATGAAGTCTTGAAACCTTATTTAGAAAAATTAGCTGAGCTTAAGCAGCAATGGCTGTCACTGACCAAAACGATTGCAGAGAAAGCCAAGCACAACCCTGAAGAAATAGGGGCTGCTTCAGTAGATTATCTTTATTTTTCCAGTTACGTCGTGTTCGCTTACTTATGGGCTCGAATGGCACAAGTTGCCCATGAAAAATTAGAATTGGGTACACAAGAGGAAGCTTTTTATAAAGCAAAATTAACTACTGCTAAGTTTTTCTATCAAAAGCTTTTGCATCGTACACAGAGTCATGCTGCTTCTATCGAGTCTGGTGCTGACGCTGTGATGGAGCTCGATCAAGATGCTTTTGCTTTTTAGTGAATAGTCATTTTTAGAATCACTAGGTAAAAATTTATGTACGGAATTTTACCTAGTGATTAAATTTGTAATTTTAGACTCATCAGTTTTTGGTAGGAAAAACCAGTTGAGCCAAAGAAATAGAGGGTTAACATAAGCATTAAAACGTGAATTTTCATCAAATATTGATGTTGGATAAGGACTACGGAAAGAAAATCATGAATGCTTATTATCAATTACTGAATAGAACAATTGGTCCTCAAGGTGAAGTCATTGCTCATTATTGCTCAACTGTCCATGCACAAGGGGCTTGGAACCCTCATGAACAGCATATGGCACCTGCAAGTGGTGTAATCGCAGCAGAGTTAGAACAGTTTTCACCGCGACAAGATATGCGAATTGGTCGAATTAGTTTTGATATTTTTGGATTGATTGCATTTGGTGAGTTTACGATTAAAACACATGTGATTCGTGCCGGTAAAACCATTGAATTGATTGAAGCCGAAATGCAAGCACAAGGTAAAACCTGTATTGTGGCTAGAGCATGGCGCATGTGTACTCAAGACAGTTCCGATATTGCTGGGCTTGAAGATCAGCCAGTTCATCATCCAGATACCTTTACAGAATGGACAGGTATGAAAAGATGGCCGGGTGGTTTTATCCAGACACTCGTCACTAAAACTGATGATCAGCATCGCGCAGGCAAAGGGATTGTTTGGCTGAATAATGATAAAGAAATCGTGGAAGGGCAGCCGACCACAGATTTTGCGCATTTAATTGGCATGGTAGATGCGGCAAACGGCATTGTCCCAAGACAAGAAGGCGAATTTACTTGGGGCTTTCCAAATCTTGATTTGCAAATCCACATGCACCGTTATCCGCAAGGGAAATGGCTAGGTCTGGAAACCGTTCAGCAATATGGTTCGGATGGTATTGGTTTAACCAGTGCAGTTTTACATGACGTACATGGTCCATTTGGACGAAGCGAGCAGATTTTGACTTTACGTAAAATGGCTAAATAAATTTTTGAGCCAATAAAAAAGTCATCCCTAAGGATGACTTTTTTATTTTGAGATTTAATTTTTAGTTACGGAATTTGAGCAATGTTGGTGTAAGTTCATCCCAACGTTGTTTTGCAGCGTCCATTGCTTTCATTTTGATATGCCCATAACCACGAACTTCTGCCGGTAATTTTGCAATTTGTTCAGCAACTGCCAAGTTATGATTGTCTGGTGCTTCAACAAGTGCTTCAACAAATGCGATGTAACGATCACGCCATGCTTGTTCGTGTTGACGCTCTTCTTGACGTGCAAATGGGTCAAGGAAAGTTTCACGAAGCCATTGTAAGCGAGCAAGCATCATCATTGGGAAGCGCATCCAGTAACCAAACGCACGTTTACGGACATTTTTTAGACCACCGAGTAATGCTGGTGGGGCAAGGTGATACGTTAAACGTAAGCCTTTACCAAACTGGGTTTCAATTGATTCTTTGAAGCTTTTACCTGTTAAAAGACGTGCAACTTCATATTCATCTTTATACGCCATGACTCTATAAAGCTGAGTTGCAATCGTACCTGTTAATTCTTCTGGTAACTTTTTAGCAGCTAATTCTACAAGCGTACGGTATTTACTTGCGTAAGCTTCGTTCCAGTAGTCTGTTAGACGAGCACAACGATCTTCAACAAGTTCAGCCAAAGTTTGCGGAGTTTTGGTTTTTGGCATTGCTGCAAGTAAACGAGCAGCTAAAGTCGGGTCACTTGCAAGATGACAACCTACACGGAAAGCTTCGAGGTTCTTTTCAACAGCCGTACCATTTAGGCGAATTGCTTTTTCAATGCTTTCACGCAGTAATGGAATACGACCAGATTGCCAAGCCATACCTAGTAATAACTGGTTGGTATAAATTGAATCACCTAAGAGTTGTGTTGCAATTCGAGCTGCTGGCAGAGAAACCAGTTGACCTTGACGAACACGACCACGAAGACGATCAATTAAATCGCTAATAGGCGCATACCAGTCACGAGATTTAATAAACTCAGAAGTAGGAGTACTGTCTTCATTCACAATAACCAAAGCATCATCTTTTAAGCGAGAGAGAGCAGCACTACCACCAGCAACTACAGCATCTGCACCGATGAGTAATTCACATTGGCCCGCTGGAATTTTGGTAGAAGAAATTTGCTCATCAGTTGCTGCAAGTTGTACGTATGAATAAACCGTACCACCTTTTTGCGCAAGACCTGCCATGTCCATCACACGGGTTGCTTTACCTTCGAGGTGAGCTGCCATACCAAGCAGTGCACCAATAGTCACAACACCTGTACCGCCAATACCACCAACCATAATACGACTTGGAACGTCATATAACTGAGGAATAACTGGTGATGTTGGCCAGCCTGCACCAATACCTTCAAATTTAGCAGGACGTTTCATATCACGTGTATGAACAGTCACAAAACTAGGGCAGAACCCTTCGGCACAAGTGAAGTCTTTATTACAGCTACTTTGGTTAATTTGACGTTTAGTGCCTAAAGCTGTTTCTACTGGCTCAATCGATAAGCAGTTTGATTTTTTTGAACAGTCGCCACAGCCTTCGCAAATATCACTGTTAATGTATAAACGCTCAGCTGGGTCAGGATAGGCATCACGTTTACGACGACGGCGTTTTTCACTGGCACAGGTTTGTACATAAATTAAAGCGGTCACACCTGTAATTTCTCGAAGCTCGCGTTGAACTGTATCGAGTTCATTACGGTGGCGAATTTCGACACCCGGTGCAATGCCATCTTCTTCGTTTAATAGTTTAACTTCATCAGTAACAATAACTTGTTTTTTAATGCCTTCGGCAGCGAGCTGGCGAGTTAACTGCGCAACACTCAAATGTCCATCTACATGCTGACCACCTGTCATAGCGACTGCATCGTTGTAGAGGATTTTGTAGGTAATATTGGTTTTTGCAGCGATAGACTGACGGATTGCTAAGTAACCAGAGTGGAAATAGGTTCCATCACCAAGGTTAGCAAAAATGTGTTTTTCATTGGTAAATGGTGATGCACCCACCCAACTTACACCTTCACCGCCCATTTGAGAGAATGTTTCGGTACCGCGGTCAAGTGAAACTGCAATATAGTGACAACCAATACCGCCTAATGCACGGCTACCTTCAGGAACTACGGTTGAAGAGTTATGAGGGCAACCACTACAGAAATAAGGTTTACGTTCTGCAAGATCAATAACACGTTTTGATTCTTGCTCTGCTTTTAATAGTAAGTCGATTCTGCTTTGGATTTGTGTTTTTAAGCTTTCTGGAATATTGAGTCTTAAGAAGCGAGCAGCCAGCATTTTTGCAATAGGTTCAGGCTGGTACTCATAGTGACCAATGAGCGGTGCTTCTTCAATAGAAGTACTCCATTCGCCTTTGCCGTCAGTTGCTTTACCAATCACATGTGGACGTTTGCCATCAGGCAGTGAGTACAGCTCATCTTTAATTTGTGTTTCAATAATTGGACGTTTTTCTTCAATAACGATCAGTTCTTGCAAGCCTTCGGCAAACTCACGAACACCTTGAGGTTCTAAAGGCCAAATCATCCCAACCTGATAAACACGTAGCCCAAGTTGTTGGGCAGTTTCATCTTCAATGCCTAAAATACGTAAGGCTTCAATGGTATCTAAATAACCTTTACCACTTGCAGCAATACCAATACGGGCATTTTCACAAGGCCATGTAACGGTATTGATTTTGTTGGCGCGGGCATAAGCCAAAACAGCAGGTAAACGGTATTTATAAAGACGTTCTTCTTGCTGAATGCCGTGATCTGGCCAACGAATGTTAACGCCACCCTCTGGGAAATTGACATCTTCTGGTATAACTGGAGTCACTCGGTCTAGATCGACATGAACAGAAGCAGAAGTTTCTACAATTTCACTCACCAGCTTCATTGAAGACCAAAGGCCAGAAAAACGTGAAACCGCAATGGCGTGAACACCAAAGTCTAAAATTTGTTGAACGGATGTTGGGTAGAAAATTGGAATACCGCAACCAATCATGACATGTTCAGACTGATGCGGGATTGTAGAAGATTTACATGAGTGGTCATCACCAAATAAAGCAACGACACCACCACGTTCAGAGGTACCAGCTAAGTTAGCATGGCGGAGTACATCGCCTGAACGGTCAACACCCGGGCCTTTACCATACCACCATGAAGACACTCCATCATATTTGCCTTGGCCTGAAAGGTTAACTTGTTGGGTACCCCAAATTGCGGTAGCAGCCAAGTCTTCGTTTACACCAGGTTGAAATACAACATTATGGGATTTAAGTAATCCTTGAACTTGCCAAAGGAAACTATCATAGTTACCAACAGGAGAACCGCGATAACCAGAAATAAAACCAGCAGTATGATAACCATTCATCGCGTCACGGCGAGTTTGGGCAAGAGGCAACCGAACAAGTGCCTGAATGCCGGTCATATATGCTGTACCGTTATCACTTACATATTTATCTTCAAGTGACACATCCTTTGTTGCAATAATATTTGGAGTGACTTTTGTAGCTATATTCATTTATATCTCCTTAGAATTTTTAGTAGCTCGGACTACTTTCTTTTTTCAACATCCAGTTGAATATTTGGAGCAAGTGACATACGAAATAAAAAAAGATCGGTTCCTCTTCTTAAAAAGAATTAGTGCCAATGTATGTACATTTAGTCATTGTGGTTGATCTAAACTGGTGCAACAATCCGTAATTTAGGAAAACATATTTACGTTATGCGCAAAAATCTCGATGGTGGACTATTGCATGCAATGCATGCATTCCTGAAAGTGATTGATAGCGGGAGTTTCACAGCAGCAGCTGAGCAGATGGATCTGACCACAGCACAGGTTTCACGTCTTATCAGCGAGCTAGAAACACGCTTAGGTACAAAATTAATACAACGCTCAACGCGCCAGCAGGCACTGACCGATATTGGTGCGACTTACGCAGAGCGGTGTCGTCAAGTCATTTCAATGGTGGATGAAGCGGAGTCGGAAGTAACAGGAACAGCATCTAAACCCAAAGGCCGTTTACGTGTATTAAGCATGGGAAGCTTTGGGCATCATTATGTTTTTCCAGTGATGGCCGAGTTTTGTAAGCATTATCCCGAATTAACCGTGGAATATACGACTTCACAGTACGTTCCAGACTTGTTGGCAAAAGGGGTGGATGTCAGTCTTTATCTGACTGAATCATTAACAGATTCTCGTTTTGTCGCACGCAGAATTGGCACTATCTTTTCTGTTTTATGTGCTTCACCTGCTTATTTAGAAAAGCATGGTATGCCGAAGTCCCCAGAAGACTTAAAAAATCATGCTTGTTTACGCCTGGTAAACCCATCTATTACACCAGATTGGCACTTATTAAATACAAGTGGTGAGTCTTACCAAATCGACATTGGCGGACAACTCATTGCAGATAATCCTGAGTTATTGTTAGATGTGGTGCAACAGGATATGGGAATCGCATTATTGCCGATGTTTTCGGCTTTAGATGCAGTTCAAAATGGAAGATTATGTCATATCTTACCAGAGTGGCGTTCGCCTGATATCGGGGTTTATACCTTATTGCCTTCACGCCATTTTATTGATGCCAAAACACGTGCATGGTTAGATTGGGTGGAAGAATATATTTCTCCAAGAATTGAAATGGATGCATCTTATTTTTATAAATAATGAGATAAATTTTTAAGGATTAAGATAAAAAAGGATGAAGAATAATACGGTTTAGAATAAAAATAGGGTAGAGAATGCTTCTTTTGAAAGAGGCATTTAATACAGAGATAAATAATAGATTTTAAAAAATTGCATGAGGGAATTAGTCCCAATTCCTGAATGAAATGAGATAAAGATGAGATAGGATGATCTGGTACTTCGCCTAATATTAAGCCTTATACCAGATGCTGAACTACTTTAATTTATGATTAGGCACACTTGGTTTGCCAATACGCATTTGCATAATTCGACAAGCTTTTTCGGTTTAATACATTGCTAATATTTTTGCTGGCTTGCATCAGTTTTTCTAAGTCAATGCCAGTTTCAAAGCCCATGTGTGACAGCAAATAAAATAGATCTTCGGTTGATACATTGCCAGAAGCACCTTTGGCATAAGGGCAACCGCCAAGTCCTGCAAGGGACGAATCAAAAACACGAATGCCTTGCTGTAAAGACTGATAAATATTGGCAATCGCCATGCCATAGGTGTTGTGGAAATGTCCTGCCAAAACCTTGCTGTCGAGTTCCGCAAGACAGGCCTGCCAAACCTTTTGAACGCGATCTGGTGTTGCTGTACCAATGGTTTCACCTAAAGATACTTCATAGCACCCCATGTCATAGAGTCGTTTAACTACTTTCACCACTTGCTCAGGTGCAATTGTGCCTTCATAGGGACAATCGACAATACAAGAGACATAACCGCGTACACGGATGTTATGTGCTTTTGCCGCGCTCATGACATCGCTAAATTTCTCAAAGCTCTCGTCGATTGAGCAGTTAATATTTTTACGAGTAAAACTCTCAGAAGCTGCGGTAAAAACCGCAACCTCTTTGCATCCTACTGCTTGAGCTGTCTCAAAACCTTTGATATTGGGCGTGAGCAGGCTAAATTGTACATCGGTTGTTTGAGGTAACAACTTAAATAGCTCGTCACTTTGAGCCATTTGCGGCACCCATTTTGCTGAAACGCATGAACCCACTTCAATCGATTTTAGGCCTGCATTAATCAGGTCATTAATAAAATTTAAACGCTGTTCGACGGTTAAAGCCTGCTTTTCGTTTTGGAGGCCATCTCTGGGACCGACCTCCACGATTTTGACAAACTCACTCATGCAACTTCCTCCTGAGCAGGCTGAAATTCCACAAGCTCATCGCCAGCTTTGACCTGATCGCCGACTTGGAAATAGGAGTCTACAATCACGCCATCTTTAGGGGCACGGATGGTATATTCCATTTTCATTGCTTCAAGCGTCATTAAAATATCGTCTTTTTTAACGCTATGATTTGCGCTCACCAGTACTTGCGTGACCACACCTGGCATTGGTGCTTTTAGGTGACCTTCATCGGCTTGGCTATCTGCTTGATTAAAATCTTGGCGAATATAAGCAAACTTATAGCTTTGCCCATTTTGGAACAATGTAATGCCTTGCTGACTTTGGTTAAAAGACAGCTTTTGCTTAGATCCACCAATTTGAATAGATGCCATATGCGCATCAATCAATTGCCCAGAAATAGGGTAGCTTTGCCCGTTATATTCTGCGGTGAAGCCATGTTCATGTGAGGCAAACTTGATTTGGATATTTTGGTTTAAATAATTCAGTTTAATACTGTGCTGATAAGCAATATTTAAACGCCAAAGTGGTTGAGCTTGCCAAAGCTGTTTTTGGCTTGAGCTGTTGTTATTAAGTTTACTTAGAAACTCAATAAATGCCGCTGCTACCACCAGTTCAGGTTTGATCTCTTCAGGACTAAACAAGAAGTTTTGTTCACGTTGAATCAGGTTGGTATCAAGCTTGGCTTGTTTAAAAGACTCACTGCGTACAATTTTTTCAAGAAAAGCAATGTTGTTGCCTAAGCCATCCACATGGAATTGGCTTAAAGCATTTTGCATTTGAATGAGCGCAGCTTCACGGTTTTTACCCCATACAATGAGTTTGGCAATCATTGGGTCGTAATAGGTCGTGATTTCATCGCCTTCAACAATACCGCTGTCTACACGCACATATTGGTTTTGGGTTGGGTAACGCAAATAGTCAATTTTACCAATGGCAGGTAAAAAGCCTTTTTCTGGTTCTTCGGCGTAAATACGTGCTTCGAGCGCATGTCCGTTAATTTGGAGTTGGTTTTGTAATTTAGGTAAAGGTTCACCATACGCCACACGAAGTTGCCACTCGACCAAGTCTTCACCTGTAATCATTTCAGTCACTGGGTGCTCGACTTGTAGACGGGTATTCATTTCCATGAAATACGCCGTACCGTCTTGTTCCACAATAAACTCAACCGTACCTGCACCAACATAATTTACCGCTCGTGCAGCATCAATTGCAGCTTGGCGCATTGCATCTAACTTTTCGCTTGGCATCTGTGGAGCTGGGGCTTCTTCTAACACTTTTTGGTGACGGCGTTGTACCGAACAATCGCGTTCAAACAAATGTACGTAGTTGCCATGTGTATCGCCAAAAACTTGCACTTCAATATGGCGAGGTTGAATCACATAACGCTCAATCAAGACGTCATCATTGCCAAAGCTTGATTTTGCTTCACGTTTACAAGAGGCTAAGGCATGCAGAAAATCTTCACTGCGTTCAACCAGACTCATGCCTTTACCACCGCCGCCCGCACTGGCTTTAATTAAAACAGGATAGCCAATTCGGTCTGCCTGTTGTTTTAAAAAGTCGGCATCTTGGTTGGTTCCGTGATAACCCGGTGTTAAAGGAACGCCTGCTTTTTCCATTAAAGCTTTAGAGGTTGCTTTTAAGCCCATCGCTAAAATGGCATCCACTGGCGGTCCAATAAAGCAAATATTGTGTTGTTGGCAAGCGAGTGCAAACTGGTCATTTTCAGAAAGAAAACCGTAGCCCGGGTGAACCGCTTGGCTGCCTGTATCAATCGCCGCTTGTATAATACGGTCAACCTGTAAATAACTTTGTGTTGCAGGGGATTGACCAATATAAACCGCTTCATCTGCAAGTTTGACGTGTTGTGCATTTGCGTCTGCATCTGAGTAAACGGCAACCGTTCTAATACCTAATTTTTTAGCTGTACGAATTACGCGGCAGGCAATCTCGCCACGGTTCGCAATTAAAATCTTTTCAAACATGATGATCGTCCTTAATTGTTGTTATTCGAGTTAGAAACCCAAGCAGGCTGCTGTTTATTTAAAAAGGCACTCAGACCTTCTTTTGCCTCACTGCCTTGACGAACTTGAGCAATATGATGTGCTGTCTGTTGTAGCAAATCATTGCTCATGGTCTGGTTGCTCACCATTTGAATGAGTTGTTTTGAGGCCGCTTGAGCGTGCGGGCCACCAAGTAATAGAGCATCAATAATTTCTTGAACTTTTTTATCTAAGTCTTCCGCATCAGCCACTTCGTGTGCCAAACCAATATGTTTGGCTTCACGTGCAGAAATTCTCTCAGCAGTTAAGAAGTAACGAGAAGCTTGTCTTGCACCAATTGCATGAATTACATAGGGGCTAATGGTAGATGGAGCAAGCCCTAAACGAACCTCAGAAGTTGCAAATTTAGCATCCGTGCTGGCAATGCAAATATCACATGCCGATGCCAAACCCATGCCGCCACCAAAAGCAATACCATGCACACGAGCAATAGTCGGTTGCTTAAGCGTTGCAAGCGCATCAAGCATTTGCGCAAGTTTTAATGCATCTGCTTCATTTTCAGCCGAAGATGCCTGACCTGCCTGTTTCATCCAGTTGAGGTCGGCGCCTGCCGAAAAGCTTTTACCGCGACCAGCTAAGACCACAACACGAATGTCATCACGAGTATTAATTTGCTTAAAGCAAGTATGCAATTCTTCAATGACTGTCGTATTAAAAGCATTGTGCAATTCAGGGCGGTTTAGCCATACATAGGCAACCTGACCTTGTTGTTCGAGTTGTAAAAATTGATAGCTCATATACACCTCTTACATGCGGAACACGCCAAATTTGGTTGGCTGGATTGGAGCGTTCATGGCCGCAGCAAGGCTTAAACCAAGTACCTGACGAGTTTGCGCTGGGTCAATGACACCGTCATCCCAAAGGCGGGCAGAAGCATAGTATGGATGGCCTTGGCGCTCGTATTGTTCACGAATTGGTTGTTTAAATTCGTCTTCTTCTTGCGCTGACCACTCGGCACCTTTTTGCTCAATTTGATCTCGTTTTAAAGTCGAAAGTACGCTCGCTGCTTGTTCGCCGCCCATCACTGAAATACGAGAGTTTGGCCATGTCCATAAAAAGCGTGGTGAATAAGCGCGGCCACACATACCGTAGTTACCCGCACCAAACGAACCACCAATAATCAGGGTGAGTTTTGGTACATTTGCGGTGGCAACTGCCATAACCAATTTGGCGCCGTTTTTAGCAATTCCTTCATTTTCATACTGGCGACCAACCATAAAGCCCGTAATGTTTTGTAGGAATAACAATGGAATATTGCGCTGTGTGCATAGCTCAATAAAGTGCGCACCTTTTTGTGCAGACTCTGAAAATAAAATCCCGTTATTGGCAATAATGCCGACTGGCATACCGTAAAGTGAAGCGAAACCAGTAATAAGTGTTGAACCAAAGCGTGCTTTAAACTCATCAAAACGAGAGCCATCTACAATACGGGCAATCACTTCACGCACATCGAAAGGTTTACGTGCATCACTTGGCACCACACCATAGAGTTCTGATGCATCAAACAATGGTTCATCAACTTGTTTATTTAAGTCGTTTGGCTTCTTGTTTAGGTTAGCGACAATGTTTCGTGCAATCGCAATTGCATGTTCATCATTTTCAGCTAAATGGTCAGCTACACCCGAAAGGCGTGTGTGGACATCACCACCGCCTAAGTCTTCACTACTCACCACTTCGCCAGTTGCAGCTTTTACTAGAGGAGGGCCGCCTAAGAAAATCGTACCTTGATTACGGACAATAATCGTTTCATCAGACATGGCAGGCACATACGCACCACCTGCGGTACAGCTTCCCATTACCACAGCAATTTGGGCAATACCTAGACTCGACATGCGTGCCTGATTATAGAAAATACGCCCGAAGTGATCGCGGTCTGGGAAAACCTCATCTTGCATTGGTAAATAGGCACCGCCTGAGTCCACCAAATAAATACAAGGCAAGTGATTTTGTTCAGCAATTTCTTGGGCGCGTAAATGCTTTTTAACCGTAAGTGGGTAATACGTTCCACCTTTAACCGTTGCATCGTTAGCAACGATCATGCAAGTGATGCCGTTGACCTGACCAATACCAGCAATCACACCCGCAGCAGGAACATCATCTTCATAAACGTTGTACGCTGCCAACTGACCAATTTCTAAAAATGCCGTGCCGACATCAATCAGTTGATCAATACGTTCGCGGGGTAAAAGTTTACCTCGAGCCAAATGTTTTTGACGGGCATTTTCACCACCGCCTAAAGCAATACGCTGGGCAACTTGTTTTAGATCTGTGACCAATGTTTGCATGGCTTGTTGGTTTGTTTTGAAGTCTTCACTTCGAACATTAATCTTGCTTTGTAATTGGTTCATAAGATGTGTCCTTATTTATAATTATTATTTGGTTTCATTGAAGAGTTCGCGACCAATCAGCATGCGGCGAATTTCAGAAGTTCCGGCACCAATTTCATAAAGTTTTGCATCGCGCCATAAACGGCCAGCTGGGAATTCATTGATATAACCGTTGCCGCCTAGACTCTGGATTGCTTCACCCGCCATCCATGTTGCTTTTTCAGCAGCATATAAAATGGCACTTGCGGCATCTTTACGTAGGCTGCGGTCATGGTCGGCTTTGTCACACGCAGCACCAACCGCATAAACGAGAGCTTTACATGCCAACCATGTTGAATACATATCGGCAAGTTTGCCTTGCATAAGCTGGAATTCACCTAAAGCCTGGCCAAACTGTTCACGTTGATGCAAGTAGGGAATAACAACATCTAAACAGGCATCCATAATGCCTAAAGGTCCGGCACTTAAAACTGCACGTTCATAGTCCAAACCACTCATCAGTACTTTTGTGCCGTTACCCACACCACCGAGTACGTTTTCAGCAGGTACTTCTACATTGTCAAAGAACAGCGGATAAGTGTTAGAGCCACGCATACCGAGTTTGTCTAAATGGTTACCGTGACTAAAGCCTTTCATGCCTTTTTCAATTAAGAAAGCGGTCATGCCTTTCGCGCCAGCTTGCGGGTCAGTTTTAGCGTAAACCACGAGTACATCTGCATCACCGCCATTAGTGATCCACATTTTTGAACCGTTTAAAACGAAGTGATCACCTTTTTGTTCAGCACGTAATTTCATGCTGACGACATCAGAACCTGCATTTGGTTCAGACATCGCAAGGGCACCCACATATTCACCGGAAATCAGTTTTGGTAAATACTTTTGTTTTTGTTGCTCGTTACCGTTACGGTTAATTTGGTTTACGCATAAATTAGAATGAGCACCATAAGAAAGACCAATGGCTGCCGAAGCACGCGAAATTTCTTGCATGGCAATAATATGAGCTAAATAACCCATATTGGCACCGCCATATTCTTCAGAAACCGTCATGCCTAAAAGGCCCATATCTCCGAATTTTTTCCAGAGATGTGCAGGGAATTTGTTGTCTTGATCAACTTGTTGGGCAATTGGTGCAATTTCCTTTGCACAAAATGCTGCCACTGAATCTTGAAGCGCAATTAAAGTTTCATCTAGACCGAAATTCAAGCTGCGTAGGTTCATGATATCTTCATCCTATTGGTTATATTTGTTGTCCATAAAATATTTTGTGGGTATTTGATAATTACCATACAATGATTTTTTGAAAAAGTGAATACAGATTCATAAAATGATTTACAATTCATTTTATTTGTTAGAGAATAAATTATGAGCTATAAACGATCATCTTTAATGCAAGAGCGGATGGAGCAAAATCGTAAATCGATTTTGAATTCAGCCAGAAAAATAATTTCAGAGGGAGGATTTAAAGACGCGCAAATACAAACAATTGCAGAGCAAGCGGGTGTATCTAGTGGACTGGTTTATCGCTACTTTGATAATAAGAGCCAAGTGCTGATTGAGGTTTTGTCCGAGGCTATTAATACAGAACTATTGGTGATTGATTCGATTACCGAAAGTGAGTTATCGGCAAAGCAGAAATTACACAAGGCGGTGGCAACCTTTGTAAAACGGGCACTGAATAGTCCTCAGCTTGCATATTCACTCATGTTTGAACCCGTCGATTCAACGGTTGAACATGAGCGTTTTCGTGTGAAGCAATTGATTAAACAAAGTATTAAAAAAATACTTGCGGATGGAAATGCAAGTGGTGAGTTTGTCTTGGACGATTTAAATACAGCAGCACTGTGTGTTGTCGGTGCCATGACCTATGTGGTGGTTGAACCCCTAGACCCAGCTCAAAATACAAAGTTTGATCATGCGCACAAAGACTATTTTTCAAAACAGATTGCTGACTTTTGTGTAGATGCTGTGCAGAGGAAATAGGGCATATAAAGGATAAAACAACACAAAGAAGGCGGTTTAGAAAAATAGTTGCAGTAACAACAATTAGATCAGGTAAGAAGAGAATTAGAAGAATCAAGGAGAATGATTCAATGCAACAAGAACGGTTAAGCTACGCCTCGGGACCAAGCACACAGCCCTTATTGGGTATGACCATTGGTGAACAATTTGATCAGGCTTGTCGGCAATATGCTGAAAAGGAAGCAATCGTTAGTTTTCATCAAAACAGACGATTAACCTATAAAGCTTTACAAGATGAAGTAAATGCTTTTGCTTGTAGCCTTTTAAAATTGGGATTAAAAAAAGGTGATCGATTAGCCATTTGGTCGCCTAATTGTGTGGAATGGACGGTAACCCAATTTGCAGCTTTTAAAGCAGGGATTATTTTAGTCAATCTCAATACAGCTTATAAAAGCCATGAACTTGAATATGTGTTGAATAAAGTCTCATGCAAAGGATTGATTATTGCTTCTCAATTCAAAACGACTGATTACCAAGAATTACTCACAAAAATTGCCCCTGAGTTAACCACCTGTACTGACAAAGTACTCAGTTCAGAACGTTTACCACATTTAAAGTTTGTCATTAAAATTGATGATCAGCAACATACGGGTATTTATCGCTTTAGTGATTTAGTCACTATGCCAACTTCTGAACAGCTAGAACAATTAAAACTATTAACCAAGCAACTTCAGTTTGATGAAACTATTAATATCCAATTTACCTCAGGTACAACAGGTAATCCGAAAGGGACCATGTTAACCCATCATAATATTTTAAATAATGGTTATTTTGTCGGTGAAGGCATCTGCTTAAGCCCTCAAGATAAAGTCTGTATTTCTGTGCCATTGTTCCATTGTTTTGGCATGGTCATGGGGAATCTGGCGTGTGTGACGCATGGGTCAACCATGGTCTATCCATCGGCTGTATTTAATCCTTTGGAAACTTTAAAAGCGATTCATCAAGAACGTTGTACGGCAGCTTATGGCGTGCCTACTATGTTTATTGCCATCTTAGAGCATGAACAGTTTAATGAGTTTGATCTGTCGAGTTTAAGAACAGGCATTATGGCTGGTAGTCCTTGCCCACGTGAAATTATGCAACGTGTGATTGACCGAATGCATATGTCTGAAATTACCATTTGTTATGGCATGACCGAAACCTCGCCAGTGAGTGTACAAAGTTCGGTAAATGATTCGATTGATAAGCGAGTAAGCACAGTTGGACATGTTCATCCGCATGTTGAAATTAAAATTGTCGATTTAGAAGGGCAGATTGTTCCGCAAGGGACTTTGGGTGAGCTATGTGTTCGCGGTTATTCCGTGATGGCTGGTTATTGGGGTGAAGAAGAAAAGACCAAAGAGGTCATTGATGCTGCTGGCTGGATGCATACAGGTGATATTGCCGAAATGGATCAAGACGGTTTTATTAAAATTAAAGGCCGTATTAAAGATGTGGTGATTCGCGGTGGGGAAAATCTCTTTCCAAAAGAAATTGAAGACTTTTTATATACCCATCCCGATGTAAGCGATGTGCAAGTCATTGGCTTACCAGACGCCAGATATGGTGAAGAACTCTGTGCTTGTATTATTTTGCATGAGCATCATCAAATTGACGAAGACAGCATTCGTCAATTCTGCAAAGAGCATATTTCTCATAATAAAGTGCCGCGCTATGTCCGATTCTTTAATGAGTTTCCAATGACAGCTTCAGGCAAAGCGCAAAAGTTTAAATTGCAGGAAATTATGCGAGCTGAACTAAACTTAACTGGAAATGTCTTTGATTAAAGAAGTCGAAAGTTTGGTCAAAGTGCAGCAAACTATAAGTTGAAAGGCAGCTTAAATAGAGGATAAACAAAATGGCAAAAGATTTTAATAGCCCAAAGGTAGTCGAAGGATATGACGAACATATTCGTAAATTAATTCCGGGTTATGAAGTGATCCATCAACAGGTGGATGCCATTTTGCAATCGGTGTTGCCGCCAAATGCTCATATTTTAATTGTGGGTTGTGGCACGGGGTATGAACTCGAATATTTACTTAAACGTCATCCAAACTGGAAATTTACAGCAGTTGATCCATCTTTGACTATGCTGCAAAAAGCTCAGGAACAGGTTGAACTTTTAGATAAATCTTCTCAAGTCATCTTTGTTCACGGTGAAACGTCAGCTTTACCTCTTGAGAATTGCTTTGATGCTGCACTTTCTATTCTCGTGGCTCATTTTATTGTAGATGACATAAAACCTGTTTTTTTTAAGGATATTTATGATCGCTTAAAAGAAAAAGCGATTTTGCTGACCTACGATTTAATGACGTGTGTAAATCCACAGCATCTTCAAGCTTTACGTTATTTATGTTTGGCACAAGGCTTAACAGAAGAACAATGTCAAAAAATGTTAGAGCGTATGGCGCAAGACTTTTTTAGCCTAACCACTGAAGGATATATAAAACTTTTAGAAAAAACTGGTTTTGAAAGTGTGCATCCTTATACGCAAATTTTGACGTATCAAGGGTTTATTGCAAAAAAATAATGGATTTGGGAAAGCGTTAATACGGATATAAAACCTGCATATTCTCAATGAGGAAGAGAATATAAAAACTGAAAAGAATTAGAAGATTTGGCTTTACTTAAAACAAATTAAAAGTGGTTTTCAGGCCGCTTTAGGGAGGTTTTGTCTAAAAAATATGATCGAAGGTTTTTCTTGTGAAAGAAAGACAAATTTTAAGCACCTATTTTAGATGGGTACATAACAAAAAGGATGTTGAGATCTTTAAGTCTAATTAAAGATCAAAAGGAAAATTTCATGATGAAAGTTTTAAATACAACGGTTCAAAAAAGCCTGTTGGCTGTTTCTGTGACCCTGTTTATGTCTTCCGCTTTGGCAGGTCAAACAGATCCTGAAATAGCACAACTTCGCCAAGAAGTGAAAGAACTTCGGGCTATGTTACAAGCCAATATGCAGGCGCAAAAATCTTTATCGCAAGGACGAGTGGAGTTAGCAACTACTGCAACGCCCCAAGCTATTCAGCCTACAAAACAAGGTTTAACCAAGTCTGGTGCAGAATTTAACTTATATGGTTATATACGGGCAGATGCTTCTTATCAAATGAAGGGGGCATCTACGATGTATAACAATATTAGCGGTGTTCCACTTGAAAACACGCCAGAAGAATCTGCACAAAAAGACCAGTTGCACAGTACGGTTAATGTGACACGTTTCGGGTTGAATTTTAAAACCCCAACAGCCGCGGGTGATGTGGGCGGAAAGTTGGAAATGGACTTCTTTGGCGCAGCCACTCGTGATCAGTTTCGCATACGCCATGCTTATTTAACTTTTGATAAATGGCTTATTGGTCAAACGTGGTCAACATTTATCGCACCCGAATATTATCCGGAAACGATTGATGCGGGCACATTTGTAGGCAGTGCATTGTTAAGATCACCGCTAGTTCGCTATAGCGATAACTTAACGGCAAATACAAGCTTTGCAATATCGGTTGAAGATCCGAAATATACTGCGAGCTCAGACCCAGATAATAAAATGCGTTTACCAGCGTTGGTAGGTCGGTTAAATCATAAATTTGCCAATGGCTCGATGTTATCCGGACGTAGTTTTGTTGCCGAAAAGAGAACGAATAATGATGAAGAAATGTCTTGGGGCGTAGGCTTGGGCGGTAAATACCAAATTACGCCCGATACATTACTCAAAGCTGATTATTACCATGTCAAAGGAGATGGGCGTTTCCTGCTATGGAGTAACAGCGGCTATGCAATAGATGATCAAAACAATATGCATAGCAATGAATTTGACACCGTTTCTTTAGGTATTACTCATCAATTTACACCGCAAATTCGCTCGACTTTAGGCTACGGCTATATGAAAGCCAAAGATGATAACCGTTTTGCCGAATTACAACGTAATAGCACTACCCAAAATAAAGAGCTTTGGCAGGGCT
Organism: Acinetobacter sp. 22512; assembly: GCF_052044755.1. Taxonomy (NCBI): domain Bacteria; kingdom Pseudomonadati; phylum Pseudomonadota; class Gammaproteobacteria; order Moraxellales; family Moraxellaceae; genus Acinetobacter; species Acinetobacter sp. 22512. The sequence continues at coordinate 67,859 of NZ_JBQENP010000009.1, forward strand.
GGGTGAATGCACTTTATAACCTATACAAACCAATTACCTTGGGCGTCGAATATGTGTATGGCGAACGAGAAACTTTTGATGGACGTAACGGGATTGATAACCGCTTCAATATGATGGCGAGTTATGACTTTTAATTTATTCAACAAAACCTTGAATAATCTGTTTTTTCTTTAGGGTGCAGTATGTCGTTTTAAAAAATTGAATATGAATTTATCTCACAAAGGAGGTGAGTAAATGACAACATCTAAATTAAATGTAAATGAAGTTATTGATCAGGCCAGATTTACCCCTTTTCACTGGAGTATTTTACTTTGGTGTTTATTGATTATTATTTTTGATGGTTACGATCTGGTGATTTATGGCGTGGTACTGCCTTTGCTAATGCAAGAGTGGTCGTTAACAGCTGTACAAGCGGGGATGTTAGCAAGTACAGCACTATGCGGAATGATGTTTGGGGCAATGTTCTTTGGAACATTGGCAGACAAAATAGGCCGTAAAAAGGTAATTTTAATCTGTGTGACTTTTTTTAGTGGTTTCACCTTTTTAGGTGCTTTTGCATCAAGCCCACTTGAGTTTGGGATACTTCGGTTCTTGGCGGGACTAGGCATTGGTGGGGTTATGCCAAATTTAGTTGCACTTACATCAGAATATGCGCCTAAACGTATAAGAAGTACGCTGATTGGGAGTATGTTTAGTGGTTATGCAATTGGGGGAATACTTTCAGCATTGATCGGTAGCTATTTGGTTGAAAGTCAGGGGTGGCAAATTATGTTTTTAATTGCCGGTATTCCATTATTTTTATTACCTGTCATTTGGAAGTTTTTACCTGAGTCTTTAACCTTTTTAGTTAAGACAGGTAAGACTGAGCAAGCACAGCGCATTATTCAAAAAATTTCACCCGAACAAAACCTAACGATCAATACGCAATTAGTGCTTAATGAAGATAATGTTCCAACAGGTAGTTCTGTAAAGGGATTATTTCAACAAGGCCGTGCTTTCAATACACTCATGTTTTGGCTCGTGTTCTTTATGTGCTTGCTCATGGTGTATGCCTTAAGTAGCTGGTTACCAAAACTCATGCTGGCAGCAGGTTATTCACTCGGAAAGAGTATTTTGTTCTTGCTTGCTCTAAATGTTGGCGCAATGATCGGTTCAATCGGCGGTGGTATTTTGTCTGATAAATTCCATCTAAAACCTGTAATTATGGGAATGCTACTGGCAGGTGTTGTTGCTTTAGTCGGTTTAGGTTTTAAGTCACCAGCCTATGTTTTATATGGTTTGGTGACTGTGGCAGGAGCAGCAACGATTGGTACTTCAATTCTTCTTTATAGCTACGTTGCACAATATTATCCATTAAGTGTGCGTTCTACCGGAATTGGTTGTGCCTCTGGTGTAGGTCGAATTGGGGCTATTGTTGGACCTATCTTAACGGGCCTGTTATTAGGGTTGGAATTACCACATAAAATGAATTTTGTGATGATCGCAATTCCTGCAATTTTAGCGCTTTTCGCCGTCATGGTTTTAAGACGATATGCAGCTGAAAAACAGCCTATTACACCAAAGCTTAACGCCGAGTTAGAGGGTAATTAATCCATATGGATACGGGTAGGAAACAAATTCCTATCCGTATCTGGACGTTTTATTGATTAACTAATTCGTTTAAATCAACTAGGTTTGCCATTTGTTGATTACCACGATCATTCGGATGTAAATGATCTCCTGAATCATAAATTGGATTTAATCGATCAGAATGTTTAGGGTCTTTTAAGCCTTGCTCAAGATCAAGTACACCGTCAAATGTATGGCTGGTTCTGATCCAGTGATTAATGCGCTGGCGTAATTCATCTTTATTCGGTTGATAATAGTTATCAAGAGGAGTATTTGGTAAAGCTCCTGAAAATGGTAATAAGGTTGCTCCAATTACTTGAATACCTTGGCGGTGTGCTTCATCTACAACACGTTTATAACCTTGAGTGAGTGTTTCAAAAGTCGGTATTTGTTGTTTAGGTGCAAATGCGGTACCGGGCCATGAAATATCATTAATACCCACCAGAACAATTAATGTTTTCACACCTGAATATTGAAATACTTCTTTTTGTAAGCGTTCTAAAGCACTGTCACCCATACCGTCTGTAAGTAATCGATTCCCTGAAATTCCACTGTTAATGACTGCTATTTGATGTGGTGATAAGCGCTTAGCTAAAAAGTCGGTCCATCGAGTATTTGCATCTAAAGTTGCAGTTGCTCCATCGGTAATTGAGTCTCCAATGACAGCAACAACATGGGCTTTACGCTTTGGCTTTACTTCTACAGCTGACAATAATAATCGTGCTGTTGTGGTTTTGGCACTGCTAGGCGTATTTAAGTTCGCAGTCTGGTTGCCCGTAATGAGCCAACTGGTTTGTTTCGCATCCCAATGAAAAGTTTTAAATGTAGTTGGTCTTTGAATAAAGGTATTTACCATTAACTGCGAGTGATCTGGAACAGGGAGCTGGATTGGATCACTTATCAGTTGTTTGCCTGGTAAAATTTGTGCTTTAAGCTTTCCTGAGAAATAAACTGGATAAGCACTCTTTGATTTAAGACTTTGTCCTTTAATTAGCCCCACGGTAGTTTTATCAATATATAACGGTTGATCCCCATATTGATTTGTAAAAACGAGCCTAACCGCTTCACCACCTAAACTAATTTGACTAATTTGTTTAATGGTCTGATTCGATATTTGATCTGGAATATTGGTCGGGAAAACGAAATCTTTATTCCAGACTTTTTGTGGACTAGCTGCCCAAGTGGTAACCCACAGGCTCTTTTGTACTTCTGCTTGTGCAAAGCTCGTAAATAAAACAAGAGAGAATAGGGCGGGTTGATAAAGTTTCATCTCGTGAACTCTTTAAAACGAATTAAAGTTATCTTGAAACAAATTACTGGCTTGTTATAGCGACCGAAGCGGAATAAGATTTGTGAATGAAATTCATAAATAGATTTTGTTATGTCATATTTTGATATTAATCGGTCTGGGGAGTTAGCAATTTTTATTCGAGTGGTCGAGTTAGGAAGCTTTTCAGCAGTCGCAAGAGCTTGTGACATGACGCCGTCTGCTGTGAGTAAGTTAATTTCACGCTTAGAAAAAAGACTTGGCGTCAGACTACTGAACCGTTCAACACGCCAGTTTCAGCTTACCAGTGAAGGATGCCAATTTTATGAGCAAGGCATTCAAATCCTGAACGATCTAGACGAGCTTGAACAATCTGTTACTGCAAACCATATACCGCAAGGGCGAATTAGAATTCATACCAGTCTTTCATATTGGACGCATTTTTTATTGCCTTGTATTTCTCTATTTAACGAGCGCTACCCACAAATAGAATTAGAAGCTCATTTGAGTGATGAAGTCATTAATTTAGTTGAACAAAGAATTGATGTTGCAATTCGCACGGGACCTTTGAAAAGCTCAAATTTGGTTGCTCGCTCACTCGGAAGCACTCAGAAACATTATGTATGTTCACCTACCTATATTGAAAAGAATGGTTATCCGCAGCATCCAGAAGAGTTATACGAACATCAGCTTTTAGACGTAAGTTACCAACGTCAAAATAAAACGTGGCTTTTTAAAAAAGACGATCAAGAAATCACACTTGCTCCCACTAAGGTTTTAAGGGTAAATCATGGAGAAGCCATCTTACAGTTAGCGCTTGCAGGTGCTGGTATTGCACAGCTTAACCAATTCCAAGTCCAAAAAGCTTTAGAACAAAAACAGTTGATCAAAATCCTTGAAGACTGGAATATCAAGGCTTCAGAAGAATTTCATGCTGTTTGGATAGGACATGATAAATATGTCCCTAAGCGCGTAAGGGCTTTTTTAGATTTCTTGGTAGAGCATGCAAAAGTTAGTTAATGGAGCCTTTTCTTGCGCTTAACTGACATTGGTGCATAGTTTCATTCATAGTTTCCACAAAGTGCATATTCGCATTAATATTTTGTAAGCTTACTTTGGGTAAGTTCTCTACAAACTGCGGCGAATAATGTTTTTCTAAAGAGTTATAAATACAGTTGCATTGTGAAAGTGCACGACCTGCCCAAACACAATGTGTATTAAATTCATTTTTACTGATAGACCTGCAACCTAATAAACTTATAGAACTTATTAATAGGGTGCAGATTAAAACAATACGATATAAAAAAAACATCATTATTGCTCTTCATTGGTTGTTGTTATCGTTAAGTCATGTTTATAAAAATTTTCTAGTCTTTATCGAGCGTTAAATATGGAAATATTTACTCTGAAAAGATAGGAAAGCAGAAACATAAAACTGTAGGATATTTTCTTGAAAATATTTTCAGTTAAGTCGATAACGTGATGAAGAGTAGAAGAAAAAACACGATATAAAATAATAGTCATTAGAGACTCCTTGATGAAAGAAGTTGCGCCCAATCACTGCTATTAATTATGGTGGTGAAACGAAAGAGGGTTAGCAGACTGATACCTAAGAAACCAGCACACCCGAAGGTGTCCCACTCCCGTTCCTCCGTCAAAGGCACGAGGGGCTACACACCAAAAAACTTGTTTTTAGTGCGCTTAGGTAGACGGTCTGCTAAAACCGACTGACAAAATAGGTCAGCCGGAGCATCATAAGCTGAGCCTCAAAGCGGGTCAATTGCAAAAATAAAAGATTGGTTTATATAAACAAATATTAATATTTTTAAATTTTCATTAATAAAATAATGAGTTATTTAGAATTGAAAATATTGAATAATGGTTCAATAGAGGTTAAAAAATAATTTTTAATGTTTATATATCAAATATTTATTAATTGTTTATTTGTATAGTGTTTGCAAGTAATGACTTATTTCAACATAAGTCAAAAAAGAGCGGGAAATTTTGATTTTATGAATATCATGTAATTAAATAAATAGCCGTTGCCAAATTTTAATTAAAATATCAATTGCAAGAAAAGTAATTTTTTAACATTTATATTATTTAGATTTTTACAAAAGCTTGCACAACCTACAAAACTTAAGAGAACCACAGCGGTAGGCCAACATAAGATAATGTTATTCATAAGCCTACATCTTAAGATTTATAAGGGTGACCTCAATGTTAAGAATTTTTTGTGCAGTGAGTATGGTAGTTGCAATCGCAATGGGTATGAGTGCCTGCCAAGATCGAAATTCAACAGATGATGATGGAACACATGGCTCGAATGACCCAGCAACTACTCAACAAATGGAAAAAAACTCATAATTATTTCGCTTAAGAAAACTCACATTTATGTGGGTTTTCTTATCGTTATTTTCTATAAAATATGTAACATAATAAAAAAAGCAATTATATAAAAATATAAAATTAATCAATAAATTAGTGTGTTATAGCCTTTATATTAATTTGTTGTTATTGAATTGTTTTCTCAGTAAATTATAGTTTCAAAAAATTAATAAAATAAACACAATAAATACTTATATTCATCCAAAATTCATTTTAGTGAAAACAATTTTTAAAGGTAAGGATATGCCCCAGTACTTAAAATTAGCTGAGAAAATCTATCAAAATGTTAAGGAAAAAAAAGGGTTTGTAGATGATCCTATGGAAGATCTTAACAATTTAATGATTGAGCTTAGACATGAGATTAAGGGGACAAAACTTAAACTTTTATACAATTATATTGATTTTGCTGAATTGCTGATTAAGCCTCTTCAGGAATCTAAAATTAAATTAGATTTAAGTATTATTCCGAAGAGTAAAAACACACAAGAATTTGTATTGTGGCTTGCAGGTTTTATTGAGCGTATTACCACAGGTGGCCAAGAAAAGTTACCGCCAATTCGCGATAAAGTTGCATTACCTGCCTATGCTTATGAAGAAACATATCATGTTAAAGAAACTCCCGTAAATAACGGGGAAGAAATTATTGAATACTTTAAGAAAAACCAGAACTGATATTTCGTTTGAATCCGACCTAAGTATATTGTCAGGCTTTTGCGTTAAATAAATGGGAAAAACCAGTAACTTTAGTTAAGAGATAAGGTGGCGGTATGTTTGTGTATTTTACTGATGGAACTTGTATTAATGATTCTGAAATTTATGGTGTGAAAGCTAAGCAAGAACGAAACAGATATGTAGTAGAAGTTACGATCAAGCCAACACATACTCTATCTACAACGCCAGATGTACAATTTAAAAAAGAAATTTTTGATGATCCGAACCAAGCCAATCAATATCTTAGTAATAATTTTAATATGCCGCCGTTTTTCTAATTTATAAATACTTCAAATAATAAAAAAAGCTTATTTCCCAGGGCCAATAGGAAATAAGCTATATGCTTCGGACCAATTAAGGATGTTACATGTCATCCCATGCATCTTTAATGGCTTGTTTTGCATGTTCCCATTTTAAGCGGGATTCAGCTTTGAGCTCTTCCCACTTTTGTTGCAAGCTACCTTCCATATCTTCAAACTGAGTTCCTTCTTTAGACTCTGAACGGGCACGGTGACCTAGTTCATAAGCTGCAGAAAAATCACGATCATAATCCAGATCGGGCGTAGTTAATTGAGCTTCTTGATAATAAGGTCGAGTAAGATAACTTTCCCGCCAGCGAGAGTCAGAATAATTATGGTCGCCAGCTACTAGTTGAGCATGGTCTGTATTTTGATCTGTCATCAGTTTTTCCTCTTCTCTTATTTAATTTTATGCTTATGTTAAATTTAGGAAGGTGAGGGCACCTTCCTAAATAAAATGAATGACCGCATCAAATGACATTTAAGTCAACAACGGATTAGCGTTGCTGATTGTTGTTATTTGAGTTTTGTTGGCCTGAATCTTTTTGATTAGAGCCTTGTTGTTGGCGGCGGTTGTCATTTTGCTGTTGTTGCTGATTGTTTTGACGCTGTTGATCGTTTTGCTGTTGGTTGCCTTGCTGCTGGTTGTTACGGTTGTCATTTTGCTGTTGTTGTTGCTGTTGATTATCGCGTTGATTGCTTTGATTATTAGTAGTGCTCATCTTTAATTACCTCATATCATTTATGATGTGTGTTTTATCTGAGAGCTTCAGATAGGTTCATTAAAACATGAAAATTTTTAATGTGTAGCATTGGGGTGTTACCCTATATTTAAATGTAAATTTAAAAATTAAATAAAACCTTGATTTCTATAAAATGTAATTTTAATGATTAAACATAATTAATATGAATATAGTTAAAATTACATTTGGGTACATAGAGGTTAAATAAAAACTATGATCATTTCTAAATGTGTATTTGTTATCTTTTATAAAAGAATTCTATTTTTTATTATCTAATATTATGCATTTAATATCTTGTGTAATGTAATAAAGGAGTTGTATAAGTTTAAGGCTAGGAGGTCCTTTAAATATACGTCTAAAATTATAAAAATTATCTTTATAATAAATAGAATAAAAAAAGGTGCCTACAGGCTTTTCTTGAGTTTCAGAGCCTCCTTTTTTTAATAAGCCAGTACAAGCGATATAAAGGTCGGCATGTAAAAGTTCTTTACCTTTTTTGATCATTTCTACAGTGACTTGCATCGACTCAGGTGTATATTTTTCAATGAGTTCAGGTGAAATGTGAAGTGTATTTTCTTTTACACGTAAGTCGTAGCTAACTAAGCTTCCAATAAGAATGTCACCAGAATAGGGACTTAAAGAGAAGCGATAAGCTAAATAGCCCGCTGAAGCACTTTCAAAAAAAGCGATTTTAATTTTTTCTTGTGCTAGTAATTTACAACATGAGTTAAACATTTTTTTCTCCCTAAAACTGTTTTTAATTTAGTTATAAGATTATTTTTAATTTATTTTTGTTAAGTTTTTAAACTTTATGATTTTAAAGGTAACTCAAGTGTAATTAAAATTTGTAGTTTATATATTTTTTATAAAAACATACAGTTAAATAATTCTAAAGGTGAGAATGTAATTTTGTGTTAATTGCTATCTGTTTGAATTTTAATAATTTAAAAATTATAAGTTATTTCTTAATAACGCAATATAACAAAGATAGGCTGGGATTATAGTTTAGCTGAAGTATGGTAATTTATAGCTCACTAAAGGAGAATAGAAATGCCTGTTGTAGTGAAAGAGAGATTATTAGACTTATTACAAGATAATCAACAGAACTATTACGAATTATTTGTTTTTTTCCTTGATCCTGATATTTCTAGTTTTGAAAAAGAAAATAAAGCCAGAGATTTTCTTAATAAAGAAATAGATAGAATAGATGAAAAGGGAATTGATTTTCCTGCAACTATAAATATGGTTAAAGAATGGTGTCAAAATGACAATAAAGAAAATTGTGAGTTATTTCAGGCTTATTTAAATCGTAGACAAAGTGGGGGTGAGAGAGAATACTTCCAGAATGTTGGTCAGGCATTTGAATTTTTAATTAAGGTCTCTCCAACTAAAAAGGTCGACGGTGCATGGCTCTATAGTTCAGTTCACTACTGGAACGATCCGGTTTTTCATGACCTTATTATTACCTATCTAGAAGAGCTTGGACTCGGTGAGCCGAAAGCAAATCACGTCTGTATCTATGAGGACTTGCTGCGTAGTCTAGGGCTCGATAGTTTTGACCTGCTTTTAGAGGATGAATACTATCATAATGCTGTGATTCAGCTGGCGCTTGGCTATGCTCCACCAGAGTTCATTCCCGAAATTGTCGGCTTCAATTTAGGTTATGAGCAACTGCCACTGCATCTACTCATCAGTAATTATGAACTTGCTGAACTGGGTATTGATTCTAAATATTTTAATTTGCACATCACTATCGATAACATTGATAACGGACATGCAGATAAAGCAATTAAAGTTATAGAAAATATTTATGATAAGTACAGAGATAAAGAAGCTTTCTTTAATAAATTAAAACGTGGTTTTGCTCTTAATAATCATGGTGTTTCTTCTTCAAAAATTATTAAAAATTTAAATCTTGAAGATTTAGTCCTTAAAATTTTAAAAAGAAAAGCGCTCGTGGGGCAGCTTATTCATAACGAAACTAGACAGTTTGGATGTAAAACCATTAACCAATGGTTATCAAACCCAGAAGACGTTAAAGGTTTGGTTACACATCTTATTGATCACAAATGGATTAAATTTAATACCGACCCTGAGCAGAGCGTGTTCTGGCGGATGATTAATGAAGAAAATGGAAAAATGTTTGGGGTATTTAACCCTGTGGAACGTCAAATTATTCATGACTGGATTGCTGGTACTGATCATTCTTCTAACTACTTGGCCTACAGCAGGGAACTTAAGAATAGCCAGCGTATTCAAGATTATCTGTTTAGCTATATTTCTGATGGCGAACTCGATGCACTCCAAGAGCGTATACGTCAGACACCTGATCTTGCCATAAAAATATGCAAGCTGACTCCGTTTTTGGCCCCAGATTCACACCATAAAAGCATTGGTCTTTGGAGTACACGTAAATATGTCGAGCTCCTTTTTCCATATTTAAGTTCCTTTAACAAAACTAACTCTTGAAGTTTTTAATTCACCCCACGTTTAACTTTAAAACATAGGTAATGAACATGACTGATAATGTTAAATCAACAAATAAAACAAGTGAAATGGCTGGTGCTGACGCTGCAAATAAAGCCAATACTACCCAAAAAACTGAACAATTAGACTCAGTCACAGACGATGCAACCAATGAAGCATTAACCACAAATCAAGGGGTTAAAATTGCTGATAACCAGAATAGTTTAAGAGCAGGTATTCGCGGTTCGACACTATTAGAAGATTTTATTTTACGAGAAAAGATTACTCATTTTGACCATGAACGTATTCCTGAGCGTATTGTGCATGCACGTGGCGTGGGTGCTCATGGTTACTTTCAGGCTTATGAAGGAAATGAGCGCTTAACAAAAGCTGGTTTTTTGACTGACCCAACCATTCAAACTCCAATTTTTGTACGCTTCTCAACAGTGCAGGGCCCACGTGGTTCTGCTGATACGGTCCGTGATATTCGTGGTTTTGCCATTAAATTTTATACCCAAGAGGGTAATTTTGATTTAGTCGGCAACAATGCGCCTGTGTTTTTTGTGCAAGATGGGATTAAGTTTCCAGACTTTGTTCATGCAGTAAAACCTGAACCAGATACAGAAATACCAACAGGAGCAACTGCACACGATACTTTTTGGGATTTTGTGTCTTTAGTACCTGAGTCAGCACACGCGGTGATTTGGGCTATGTCAGACCGTGCAATTCCACGTAATTTACGCTCAATCCAAGGGTTTGGGGTTCATACATTCCGACTCATTAATGCCGAAGGAAAATCACATTTTGTGAAATTCCACTGGACCCCTAAACAAGGTTTAAGTGCGTTAGTTTGGGATGAAGCTCAAAAGCTTGCTGGTAAAGATCCAGATTTCCACCGTCGCGATCTTTATGAAGCCATTGAAAATGGGGTTTATCCTGAATGGGAACTCGGTGTACAAATTGTTGAAGAAGAAGACGAGATGAACTTTGACTTCGACTTATTGGACCCGACAAAAATTATTCCTGAAGAATTGGTTCCAGTGACACCAATTGGCCGATTTGTTTTGAACAGAAATGTAGATAATTTCTTTGCAGAAACAGAGCAGGTGGCTTTCTGTCCGGGACATATTGTGCCAGGAATTGACTTTACAAATGACCCGCTTCTACAAGCACGACTATTTTCATATACCGATACACAGTTAAGTCGTTTGGGTGGACCCAACTTCCATCAAATTCCGATCAATAAACCTGTGTGCCCATTCCACAATAATCAACGTGATGGTATTCACCAGCATACGATTCATAAAGGGCAGGCTTCATATCAACCAAACTCAATTGATAATGATTGGCCAGCCGAAACCCCACCTGCTGCTTCAAACGGCGGTTTTGAAAGCTATCCTGAACAGATTAGCGGACACAAACTTCGTCAAAGAAGCGAAACTTTTTCTGATCATTTTTCTCAACCGCGCCTTTACTACAAGAGCCTTGCCCCTCATGAGCAAAAGCATGTGGTCGATGCCTATACTTTTGAATTAAGTAAAGTGCAACGAAAACACATTCGTGAGCGTCAAGTTGAACAAATTTTGGCAAATATTGATCTCGACTTAGCACGACAAGTAGGCGCTAATTTAGGAATTGAAGTGCCTGATTTGACGCTAGATTATAAAAAAACTGCAGTTGAAAAATCGGCTAAATTATCTTTCTTGGCTTTCCCGCCCCAAGATATTCAAGGCCGAAAAGTTGCAGTACTCATCCATAATTTAGTCAAATCTGATTCATTAGAAGCGATGAAAAACTGGGCAATTAAAGAAGGGGTGACTCTTCATTTATTAGCGCCAAGCTTAGCTCCTGTAAAAGACCATAAAGACAACATTATTGTGGCTGATGGCATGCAGATGGCTGAACCGTCAATTGCATATGATGCAGTGATTATTCCTGATGGAGATAACTTAAATGCCGTGCTGCAAGATGGCGTAGCGCGCCATTATCTATTAGAGGCTTACAAGCATTTAAAACCAATTGCGTTTTTAGGTAATAAATCTGATTTACTTGAACCGCTAGGTTTAGTTCCCGATGAAGGCACTCTAGTTGGAGATGAATTCCAGCCGATTGCTGAAAATTTCAAAAACCTGATTATGGCTCATCGTGTTTGGTCACGAGAACAAATAGCTGCTCAGATACCGGCTTAACAAACAAAAAAAGCCCTGAAAGTTTTAACTTTCAGGGCTTTTTTATATATTAGGGATTAACCATTTACGATTTGACCACCATTTACATGAATGACTTGACCTGTAATGTAACTTGCATCATCTGAGGCAAGGAAAAGATAAGCAGGTGCAACTTCACTTGGTTGTCCCATTCTTCCCATTGGGGTGTCTTTACCAAACTCCTTAACGGTTTCTGCATCGAAACTGCTTGGAATTAATGGTGTCCAGATGGGTCCCGGCGCAACACCATTTACTCGAATTCCTTTTTTCTGCTTCATTAAATTGTTCGATAAGCTACGCGTAAAAGTAGTAATCGCGCCTTTAGTACTTGCATAATCAATGAGCTCATCATGGCCTTGATAGCTGGTAATACTGGTCGTATTAATAATACTATCGCCTTCTTCCATATAAGGAATGGCTTCTTTAGTAAGATAAAACATTGGGAAAATATTAGTTTTAAAAGTTTTTTCTAATTGCTCATTACTAATGCTTTCAATTTCTTTTTGTTGATATTGCACACCAGCGTTATTCACTAAAATATTAATTTTACCATAATGTTGTAGAACTTTATCAATATCAAGTTTTGCCACATCTGGATCAGAAATATCACCTTTTAATAAAAGACAATGTTGTCCTTCTCTTTCAACGAGTTGTTTAGTGATTTCAGCATCTTGATCTTCTTCAAGATAAAGTATCGCAATATCGGCACCTTCACGGGCAAACAATACTGCGACAGAACGCCCGATACCGCTATCGCCACCACTAATAACAGCAACTTTACCTTTTAGCTTATCGCTACCTTTATGTGAACTTTTTATAATCTCAGGTTCAGGGTGCATTTTTTCCTGATCGCCTGGTTGATGAGATTGAACTTGTGCGGGGGCAGATGTTGGATACTGGTTTGTTGAGTTTTCCATTTTTAAATACCTCGGTTGTAATATCTAATTTTCATATAGTGAGCTGTTACCGCGTAAATGTGAGTAAAATGAATTTTTTAATAAGTTGTCTTTGTTATTTTATTTATAAGGATGTAAAAAAATATTTTATATTTGAGGGTTAAATAATATCGATTAACTTGATTTTGTTTTTATCAATCATGCTTTCAATAATAGATCTATTTCCTGTATCCTCTAACCAGTTTTCTATCGGTATATTATTAGATAAGTCTAATATTTTTTTAATAATTTCTTTTGCTCCATCTATATTTTCTGAATTTTTATTATTTTTAATAGCTATATTATCTAGCAACAGTTTTATATCTTCATGTTCTATATTTTTTGACTTAATAATATATAAGTCTCTTTGGAAGGGATGACTTGCATGAGGTGGGTCTAATCTATAGCTCCATTCTTTGTTATAGTCCTGCCATGAGTTTTTGGACTTAATATGTCCTAGTAAAATTTCAGGGATAGAAATATGGATATATTGTAGAGCTGACTGTTGATTTTTTAATTGCATAGTTAAGTTACTCAAACCATCTTATTAAAATTAGTTTTAAATATTCATATAAATCTCTCAAGTAAATTAATTCTGAAAATGTAATGATATATGTTATTGTTTTTTAATTAAAATAATTGTTTGTTTGTTATTTTCTCAATAGATCTGGTGTTGTGTTAGTTTACTGTTTTGTACAGTTTGAAATTTTTTGTTATCAGTTAAATTATTTTAACTGTGTTTGTAAAAATATATTGTAGTGTGCCCTTAGGTAATAATGAGTATATCCAATATTTAAAGAGTAAAATTATTAATAATTAAAATTTTTAAAATATTTTAAAAATAATGTGTTTATAAGAAATTTCATTTTTTGATAGATATACATTTAAAAGGATTGATACATCACTTGGGTGGGAAAATATTATAGATATTCTATTGTTATTAAATCCGTTAACCAAAAGCGGTAGTGACTATAATTAAATATAGGAAGATATAACTATGGCTAATACTAGATATGAAGATGACGATAACAATAGAACAGGTACTTCAAATCGTGGATTTGCAAGTATGGATCCTGAAAGAGTACGAGAAATAGCCAGCAAAGGTGGGCGAGCTGCTCACGCGAGTGGTAATGCACATGAGTTTACCTCTGAAGAAGCTCGTGAAGCTGGCCGAGCAGCCCATGCAAGTGGTAACGCTCATGAATTTACGTCTGAAGAAGCGCGTGAAGCGGGTGCATTAAGCCATAAAAATGATGGCCGTAATGGTCGTGGCCGCGGTCGTGATGATGACGACGATGATGACGATCGCGGTAGCCGCTCAGGTGGTCGCGGCCGAAGCCGTTACGACGACGATGATGACGATGATCGCGGTGGCCGTTCAGGCGGACTAGGTCGTGGTCGCAGCCGTGATGACGATGATGATGACGATCGCAGTGGCCGTTCAGGTGGTCGAGGCCGTGGCCGCAGCCGTGATGACGATGATGATGACGATCGCGGTGGCCGTTCAGGCGGACGAGATCGTGGTCGCAGCCGTGATGACGATGATGATGACGATGATCGCGGTGGCCGCTCAGGTGGACGAGGTCGTGGTCGCAGCCGTGATGACGATGATGATGACGATCGTGGTGGCCGCTCAGGAGGCCGAGGCCGAG